>DASQEG010000678.1:0-2422 GCA_035633775.1 Bryobacteraceae bacterium | reverse complement strand
CGAGAACTCGCCGGCCATTGAATCTGCCCGCCGTCACCGGCTGATCGCGACATTTCTCAGGTTCTCGCCGACGCCGCACTGGAGGGTTACACCCGCGCCCGAGGTGACGGGAGGCACCCGAGTGGAGGTGCAGGACCTCCGGTTCGGGTTCCGTGCGATTGCTACTGTTGACGCCACTGGTCAGGTGGCGTCAACCTCGTTCTCATTCTGACGGCGGCTTTCGGAAGGCTTTGCGCAGCAGGTCATCGGCGAGTTGCTCGGTTTCGACCTGATACGTGCCTTCCCGGACCTTGCGCCGCATTTCCTCCAGCCACTCTTCCCGCTCGCGGGTACCCTGCTGTTCGCGCCGCAAACGTTGAGAGATCTCGGCCAGATCGTCAGAGCCCGCCACACAGGAAAAGTACCACGAACCGCTCAACGGTCGCGCACCTCTTCACGCGCGCGTACATGGGCTTCCTCAGCTACCGAGATATCCTCCGCACCGCTGTGCCGGAGGGCGTCTTTGGCGCGGCTTACCCAGCCGTCGGTATCGCAGTGGACAGAAATCAGTGCGCCGCCCGATCGAATGCGGCCTTCGTACCGCTTAGCCTCGTACTCCGGAATCCCCAGCCCCGCCAGCGCACCGGCAACTCCGCCGAGAACACTCCCTGCGCCAATGCCCGCCAGCGCACCGAGCAGCGGGCCGGCGGCTACAAAAGCGCCGAGTCCCGGGATGGCGAGCGCTCCGATCCCCATCAGCCAGCCCACAGCTCCGCCGAGTGTACCCCCGGCGACACCGCCGGCGGTTGCCTTCTCCGGCGCCTTCGTGTGCTTCTCGTAGCCGACGTCCTTATTGCCCACATTTTCCGGCAGCAGCACGGAGATGTCCGCAGCGCTGAAACCAGCTGCTTTCATAGATTGCACAGCCTCTTCGGCGTGCTCGCGATTCATATAGATGCCGTATACGGAACGAGCCATGTTTCGGGGTTCTCCCGAGCGTAGACGCATTCGGACGGCCGGGAGTGTCACCCTCAAGCGGCAGACAGGACATCACGGCTCGCTATGTATCCCGCGGCAACCACAGCGAGGAACATGGTGAGCACCTCGGTGTCACCGAGATTCAGTTCGAAAAATCCCTCAACCAGAATGGCGAGGATGCATGCAATAGCACCGTGGAGGACCGCCCGCTCGAGTCGCTTCTCCGGTCCCGCACGACGGACCGCACGGGCAAAGTCGACGAGCACCTTGCCTACCAGCGCAAGCAGCGCGAGCAGCGCAGGGATGCCCCTCTCGGCTGCGTACTGAACATAGAGATTATGCAGATGGCCATAGAAACCGGATGGAAGCGGCTTCGGAATGTGTGCTGGCACATACTTCATGAAGTCGCGTCCCACAATCTCCGGACCGGTACCAGTGAGTGGATGTGACTTGATCATCTCAAGGCCGGTCAGCAGCGTTATACGACGGTGGTCGTTTGAGTCTGCGTTCCGATTGGGATTCCAAATGGAGGTAACACGCCGGCCGACAGCATCAGGCGCGGCCACGACAGCAAGTCCCAGCAGCACCGGGACTGCGAGAAGGAATTTGGGACGCCATACCGCTACGAGGTAGATAAGTCCAATCACAAACGCCAGCCACACGCTGCGCGTCCACGCAATGGCGATTGAGCTGCCGATCACCGCCACGGCCATCCACCAGAAGCGACTCACGGCAGCGAAGATCAGCAGTGCACTCAGCATCAGCGCGGCCATCATCTGCTCGGCGCTGAATGTCATCCAATGGCTCATGAACCCGGTTACGCGGTTTGCCACATAGTACATGTAGAAGTCCGAGTGCTCCGCGACAGCTTCGGTCTGCTTGCGCCAGAACTGGACAAAGCTCCAAAGGCCGGACGCTGTCGCGAGTGTGGTCCAGACGATAAGCAGCGTACGTACGTCACGCACGTTGCGAAACGTCGAATAGATTGCAATAAGCGTCAGCCATACATAGAACTTGCGGACCTGTGGCAACCCGGCTCGCGGGTCCGGCGAAGCGGCTAGTGAGACCAGTGTCCAACCTATAAATGCGAGAAGGGGGACTGCGATAGGTGGTACCCGGAGTCGAATTCGTGCAGCAATGATCGCTACGATCGCGGCTCCGAGCAGAATGTGGCTTACTGCAATCGAGAACAGCACGGCCGCGGCCGAGCCGCCGGCCAGAAGCAGCGCGGCCCGGCGCAGCGCCCCCTCATCATGACTCGTCAAGCACCTCAGTATGACAGAATGAAATTCCGCGATGGAACTCTATCTTCTGCGACACGGCATTGCCGAGGACGCTGCTCCTGGCCAGTCGGATGAGGAACGGAAGCTCACGGCCGAGGGCAAAAAGAAGTTAAAAGAAGTGCTCAAGCTCGCTGCTCAGTGCGGTGTAAAACCATCGCTGATTCTATCAAGTCCTCTGGTAC
>DASQEG010000677.1:0-6463 GCA_035633775.1 Bryobacteraceae bacterium | reverse complement strand
GATCACGTCCCCCCGAAGCTGCAGACGAACCCTCTCGGTCAACCGGAACTCACGCATCAGATTGGCGTTCCACTGATTTAAGCCGTCGGCCCGTAGCCCGTTTAGAAACCGCGGAAACACGCGGACGTGGTACGCAGCCGGCTGCTGAGCGCCTACCCGCTCAATAGGTAGTTCCGTGTTGAACCAGCGGCTCAGTGACTTGTCCCCGGAGGTCGCGTCAGCTTCGAACTCGTTAAGGTCTCCGCGGTAGAACAGGTTGCCCCACGCCAGCAGTGGGCCGGGCTGGAACTCGTAAGTGGCCGCGATCTGCCAACCCCCGAAGAGGTGATTCAGAAGACCATCCTGCAGAAAAGCGCGGCCTCTTCCGAACGGCAGTTCGAGAATCCCCGTCGCCGTAAAGCGATGCGGGCGTGCCGTGTCACTTGGCCACCACCTCGTCGGTTCCCCTTCGAATTCATTCTCGAGGATGTCGTGCCGCTCCTGCAGAGTGCGTGAGTAGGAGGCGTTGAGGTTGAACCCTCGTGAGAAACGCCGCTGAAAATTTACCTCGAGGGCGTGGGTACGAGCCTTGCCCAGGGGTTCTGTCGCGTCTGTCAGCCCGTTCATATGGGGAAACGGCCGCAACAGGCGGTGCTTCTGGATGGTCGGTGTCGTGAACTGTCCGAGAGTCGACAGGTGCTGGTACAGCGTCGGATCTGAGGCGCGAAGCGATTCGAAATTGCTTATGTGGAAAGGATTGGGGACCTGTCGATCCATCTCGGTTGCAACTGCGGCGTTGCGGGTCATGCCAGTCGCCCAGTACTGGCCTGGCAGTGCATCCAGGCGCCTGGCAATGCTGATCCGATCGGCCCACTGTCCCCAGTACGCAGCTTCCACCATCATGCTGTTCGACAATTCGCGCTGAGCTCCGAGGCGCCACCTCTGGACGCGCGCGTGCCTGCGATCGTAGTCGTTGAACGTAAAGCCCTGCCCCACACGCGCCGTCGGCCCGAGCACGTCACGGAGCGGCATGTCGAACCGTGTACCATCCGCCCTCACCGGGAACGGATCTGCAAGCGGAGAGATCCCGTTCTTCGGATCGCCGGCGTTCCAGGTCTGGCCGAAATCATTGGTCAACACCGTGTTGGTCGCACGTGCGAACCCATACTGGTCCGCCGCCTGGTTCATTACATTAATCGTGTCGAAGTACGTGCCGTATCCGCCGCGAACCACCGTCTTCTGATTGACCTGCCATGCGCCGGACAGGCGCGGGAGCCACATCAGCTCACTCCGCCAGAGCTCACGAGGCACTCCATTCTGGCCGGCATAAACGGAACCGCCGCGTACGATGAACTGATCCGGCGGCAGTTCGGGCAACGGACTCCTTGCGTATGCCGCCTGAGCAGCGGTCGTGATCGGCAGTTCCAGATTCGGATCGAAGTAGGAGATGGCACGGTTGTAACGTTCCGTCGCTCCACGCTCGTACTCCAGTCGCAAGCCGAGCGTGAGTGTTACGGTGCGGGACACTCGCCACGTATCCTGTCCGTACCACGCGTAGTACGGACTCATCAGGGCGAAGCTGTCGTTGGTATCGACCGACATCGCGGTCGGCATCCCGAGCATGAACGACGCCCATCCAAGGGCAAGGTTCGCCGCCGGTGTGTTGCCGTCCTCGTCGCGCCGCACGAGACTGTTGCCGAAGCTGAAGGTCCCCGACGTGAACCCACCGTTCTGGACCTGCGTTCGAAAGTGCTGTCGGAAATCGACGCCAGTACGGAGCGTGTGAGCGCCTCTAATATCCGTAACGTTCAACTTGATCGCCTGCTGGCGCCCTTTGGTGCCCGGATCGACCGTGGTACCCATTACCATGTCACCGTTCCAGAACGTCATGCCCGGAAAGAGGATCCGCGGCATAACGCAAGTGTCTCCACACTTCGCATCCAGGTACGATGGAAGTCCCACATCGCTGGGCTTGTATTTCCGCGTGCCCAGCCGCTGATTCTGCTGCAGGAACCAGTTGGTATCAGCCGTTACGTTGAAGATTGTGGTGGCGTTCATCGCGAACGTCCAGTCGGCAGCACCACTGAAGGCAGGCCTCTTCTCATCCCAGTTCATGAGTCCAGGTTCGGTCTCATAAGTGAAGTCCTGAGCACCTTCGAGAAAACTGCTCTTGAACCAACGCAGGAAAAACCTGTGCCGCTGGCTTGCGATGAAGTCGACGCGATTGTTCCACGAGCGGTAGTCAACCGTATTCGGCATGCCGGTGGCGAGGTAGTTGTTCTCCGGATCGCGATTCGGGTTGTCGTTATTTGGCAGCGGCATTCGCTGAGCGTAGAAATTGTAGATCGGGTTCCGAATGCGGTCAGGCGGAATGATGTTGCCCGGAAACGGGTCCCGGACGAAATGCCCGGGCCGGTTGAGGTCAGGGCGCGTGGTCAGTGGATCATAAAGCTGGTATCGCACCGGGTCAATGCGCAGCAGATTGGAAAAGTCGCCGTTGCGCATTGCGACCGTTGGAACCGTATAGTTGATGTCGCTGGGCCGCGCCGACTGCCGGTTCTTCAACTCCGAAAAGCCGAGAAAGAAGAAGACCCGATTACGGCCGTCCAACAGTTTCGGAATCCACACAGGCCCGCTGAGGGTTGCCTGATAGTTCATCGTCCTGCCCGGTGGCAGCATGGGCCTGTCGGCGAGTTCCTCGGCAAGCGTCAGGTTCCCGGCTGCACGAGCCGCAGCGATCTGGGAATACCGGCTCTGCTTAACAAAAAACGATGCCGCGTTCCACCGCTGGTTCATGTACTGGAAGGTGCTGGTGCCGTGAAACTGATTGGCGCCCGATTTTGTGGACATGCTGATGCCCAGGCCTGTGGCGTGCCCAAAGGAGGCATCGAAGTTCGATGTTTCGATCTTGAACTCATCGACTACGTCGGGGCTCGGCATGATCGACGCCCGCCGGTCCGTGCCGTTGGTGGACGCACCGTCAATGGACCATTCGTTGCCGCCCACATTTCCGGGTGCGTTGTATGCAGAACCGCCGCCGACCTGGCCCTGAACGAGGAACTGCGTCGTGCCGGGCACCTGAACACCCGGCGCCATACGCGTCAGCGCCATCATGTTATTTCCGATCACGGGCAAATCCATTACCTCGCGATGAGTCATGTTTCGCCCGGTGCTAACGCTACTTGTATCGAGCATCGCGGCGTCTGCCGTGACCGTAATTGATTCGCTCGTCCCCCCGATCTCCAGTTGCATGTTGATCTGCAGCTGATCGCCCAGGCCGAGGGTGATTCCTGACCGTACTGACCGCTTGAACCCCTTGAACTCCGCTGACACAGAGTAGGTGCCCGGCAACAGGAGAGGAGCTTCGTAGTAGCCGCTCGTATTCGACGTGAGAGCGATGGAAGTAGCGGTTCCCGTGTTGGTGACCGTTACGGTGGCACCTGCGATCGTGGATCCCTGACTGTCGTTCACCGTTCCCGCGATGATGCCGCGGGTATCCTGCCCGATGAGCCACGAAGGCACGAGAAGAGGGACAAGCATCAGAATGGTGCGCATGCGCCAGGCTCCTGACCCCTGAGAAGGGTGTGCAGTCTATATATGACAAGTTGCGAGGCGATGCAACTGCCCGGCCCTGTGCTACCCTGGCCCGGCACAGGGAGGTATCCATGGCCGGAGTGATACCCGCCAGAATGTCCGCCGAGCTTGACGGGGATTTTGTTGTGTTCCTGATCGGCGTACGTATCAATAAGCCCTGGAAAGTTCACAAGTGGCTGCCAACCATGTTGGCGATGCCGCGCATGCTGCGGGAACTGCGCCGCCGGCCGGAATCAGGCTTTCTAGGTTCCGCGTCCGGCGGGCTTCTCATCGTCCAGTACTGGCGTTCCTTCGATCATCTGGAAGCCTACGCACGCAGTCACGACCACGAGCACTGGCCAGCATGGGTGGCGTTCAACAAACGGGCAGGCAAGAGCCGGGGAGACGTTGGCATCTGGCACGAAACCTACCTGGTCAAGGCTGGCCAGTACGAAAGTGTTTACAGCGGTATGCCCCCGTGGGGCCTGGGGAAGGCCGGCCAGCTGGTTCCGGCTGCAGGACGGAAGGAATCCGCCCGAGGCCGGGTAACCACCGGAGGCGGTAACCAAACGCACGGAGCAGAAGGAGCGGGCTCAAGCCACAACCCGCTCCCGCGAGTTTAAACCGAAGCGGCCGCCGCCTCGTGGATCTCCTGCAAGCTCCAGACGCGGATCGGGTCACGGTGCCGCGACGCGACAGCTTCGGTCGCTGCTTTCGCCGCGCTCATGGTCGTAATGCAGGGTATGCGGTGCTGGACCGCGGCTCGCCGCAATGCTTTCTCGTCGCTGAACGAGTGCGCTCCCGTTGTCGTGTAGATGATCATCTGCAGGGATCCAGCCTTCAGCAGATCCACTGCGTTCGGTCGCCCCTCGTTGACCTTGAACACGACCTTGCACTTCACGCCCAGCGCCCGAATGGCTGCGGCCGTACCGCGAGTCGCGGCAATCTCGAACCCGAAATCTGAGAAGCGCCTGGCTAGCTGCGCAGCCTCCGTCTTGTGCCGGTCGTTCACACTCAGAAACACCGTGCCCTTCATTGGCAGGGGTGCGCCAGCACTCAACTGGGCCTTGGCGAACGCTTCGCCGAAGTTCTCTCCGACGCCCATGACCTCGCCCGTCGAACGCATTTCCGGCCCAAGCGCCGGATCTACACCAGGAAACTTGTTGAACGGGAACACCGGGCTTTTCACAAAGTACTTCGGCGCATGCAGCACGCCCTGGTCGATCTCGCCTATCAGCGAGCTGAAGTCGCTTAACTTGCGGCCCAGCATGAGCCCGACGGCGATCTTCGGCAAGGGTACTCCAGTCGCCTTGCTGACGTACGGCACAGTGCGCGAGGCGCGTGGATTCACCTCGAGCACGTAGACGGTTCCGTTCTTAATCGCGTACTGCACGTTCATCAGCCCGATTACTTTCAGAGCCAGCGCAAGGCGGCGGGTATAGTCCTTGATCGTGGCGATTTCGGCGGCGCCCAGCCCGTACGGTGGCAGCACACAGGAGCTGTCGCCCGAATGCACGCCAGCCTCTTCGATGTGCTCCATGATGCCGGCGATCAGCACGTCTTCGCCATCGCACAGTGCGTCGACGTCAACCTCGGTCGCGTCTTCGAGGAACCGATCCACGAGAACAGGACGCGACTGCGAGTAATTGACTGCCTCGCGCATGTAGCGGTCAACGGTCTCTTCGTCGTAAGCAATCGTCATGGCGCGTCCGCCCAGAACATAGCTGGGTCGAACCAGCACCGGAAACCCGATCTCCCGGGCCACTGAACAGGCCTGCTCAGGGCTTGTAGCCGTTCCATTCGCCGGCGACGGAATCTCAAGACGGTCCAGCAGAGCGCCGAATCGCTTGCGGTCCTCCGCCAGGTCGATGTTATCCGGATCCGTACCGATGATCGGCACGCCCTGGGCCTTCAATGGCAGTGAGAGGTTGAGCGGGGTCTGCCCGCCGAACTGCACAATGAGGCCGTCCGGCTTTTCATTGTCAACGATGTTGAGCACCTCTTCGAGAGTGAGAGGCTCAAAATACAGGCGGTCGCTGGTGTCGTAGTCAGTCGACACGGTCTCGGGATTGCAGTTGACCATGATCGACTCGATGCCGAACTCCTGGAGAGCGAACGAAGCGTGGCAGCAACAGTAGTCGAACTCGATGCCCTGTCCGATCCGGTTCGGCCCGCTTCCGAGGATCATCACCTTTTTGCGGTCGGTGGCATCCGACTCATCTTCAGACTCGTAGCTGGAATACAGGTACGGCGTAAAGCTTTCAAACTCCGCGGCACAGGTGTCTACGCGGTTGAAAACGGCTTCCACTCCCAGACCCTTGCGTCGTTTGCGCACGTCCAGCGGCTCCGAGCCGGTAGCACGCGCGATGCTGTTGTCTGACAGCCCGTCGCGCTTCAGCGTGCGGAATTCTTCGGCTGTGAAGGAGTCGAGAGCGCGTCCGGCGAGCGAACCTTCCTGACGGACCATCTGGCAGACCTGCTCCAGGAACCATCGGTCGACATTCGTCATCTCGCGGACCTGCTCCACCGAGTAGCCGCGCTCGAAGGCATACCGAATGTATCCGAGCCGGTCCGGATTGGGCGTGATCAGACGCTTGGCGAGGAGCCGGTCGTCGAAAACCTCGGTTGCCGAACTCCTGCCCGTCTCCAGACCACGCAGCCCTTTGCCAAGAGCCTGCTTGAAAGTACGGCCGATTGCCATCACCTCACCCACAGACTTCATCTGGGTGCCGAGGCCCGGCTCAGAACCGTGGAACTTCTCAAACTGCCAGCGGGGAATCTTTACGACAACGTAGTCCAGTGTGGGCTCAAAACACGCCGGCGTCAGGCGCGTGATATCGTTCCGGATCTCGTCGAGCCGGTAGCCGACGGCGAGCTTCGCCGCGATTTTCGCGATCGGGAACCCGGTGGC
>DASQEG010000676.1:0-12616 GCA_035633775.1 Bryobacteraceae bacterium | reverse complement strand
TCAAGGTCTTTCGGCACGATCCTGCAAACCCCGACAGCCTGAGCGGCGTGACGATCACTGCGCTGTTTCGGGACCGGTCGGGGCGTCTGTGGGTGGGCACGGATCAGTTCCTCGATCGGTTTGACCCCGTAACTGAATCGTTCCGCCACTACCGCATTGCCAGTCCGGGAACCGCCAGCCCTGGCGAAGTAGTGCAGCAGATCAGCCAGGATTCCCGAGGGATGCTCTGGCTTTCCACCCATAGCGGCCTCTTCAGATTGAACCCTGACACAGACGAAGTGAGGAACTTTCGCCACAATGCCGACGACCCCGACTCACTTTCCGACAATGACATCAAGACGGCCGGTGAGGACCGGCAGGGGGCTTTCTGGGTGGGAACGAGCAAGACCCTGGATGAGTTTGATCGGGACACTGGCAAAGTCAAACGGCATATCGACATTGGCGAGTCGGGTGTGGGCGTGTGGTTCCATGAGGACCGGTTCGGCGTGTTCTGGGTCATTTATCACTCAGAGGGCCGCATTGCCACCCTGGATCGCAGCACGGGCAAGCTGATTCAGTACGGCTTTGATTGGGGGATGCGGCACAATCGGCTCAATCAGGCATACGCGATGCTCGAGGACCGCGACGGCACCATGTGGTTTGGCACCGGGGCGGCTGGATTGTTGAAGTTCGACCGGGAGCACGGCCGCTTCATCAGCTATCGGCGCCGCCCTGAAGACGCAGATAGCTTGGCCGACAATCGGGTTATCGCTCTTTATGAAGATCGGGAAGGGAACATCTGGGTTGGCCTGCACCAGGTGGAGCCGAACTTCTTCAGAAAAGAACCGCTTCCTTTTGCAAATCTCTCCCGGCTAACTGGCATTCCGAACAGTCTGGGCCCGGGTTTGGTCAGCGCCGTTTTTGAGGATCGCAATCAGGTGCTGTGGGTAGCGTCCGATCGCCTCTTGAAGCAGTTGGACCGGCGAAGCGGGCAATATGATACGTTCCCGGCAGCGGCCGGCTCCGAGGTGATGTCCATTGTCGAGGACGGGCCGGATGCCCTCTGGATCGGCAACGCCGGCCCGGGATTAATCCGCTACAACTGGAGAACCGGCGAATCCAGAGGCTATCGCCACGACAGGTCGGATCCCACTACGCTTTGCAGTGGTGTAGTACACCGGCTGTTGGTAGACCGGCGCGGCACGCTCTGGGCGGCAACGTGGGACGGTCTCTGTCACTTCGACTCAGCGAGCCAGCGGTTCACAACCTATAAACCAGATCCCAAAGAGCGTGGCCTGAACTATTACGCAATTGTGGAAGCGCCGGATGGCCACTTGTGGCTCGGAGGCAACCTGGGACTGCATCGGTTTGATCCGCAAACCAGACAGTTTGTTCTCTATCGTCACGACCCGAACGACCCAGCCAGCCTTAGCAGTAATCGCGTGCACTCCGTCTTGTTCGATCACTCTGGCATGTTGTGGGTCGGCACGCAAAATGGATTGAATCGCTTCGATTCGAAGACTGGCAAGTTCGCCCAATTTGGTGAGCGCCAGGGCATGGCCGGCAATGCAGTGAGCTGCATCCTGGAGGACCGGCTTGGCCGGCTCTGGCTGAGTACCAACAAGGGCGTCTCCAGCTTCGATCGTCGCGCTGAAACCTTTGCTAACTATACGGTGGCTGACGGCCTGCCTGGTCCCGACATGACTGGCTCGGGAGCTTGCTTTCAGAACCAGGCGGGTGAGATGTTCTTTGCGGGATTCAGTGGAGCAACGGCCTTCTTTCCCGACAGATTGGTCGACAGTATGTACGCGCCTCCGACCGTATTGACCGACTTCCGTCTGTTCGGTACGTCGGTGAATCCGGGCGGCAGTTCACCTCTGAAACAAGCCGTTAATCATACGAAAGCGATCACACTGACGCATGAACAGGACATCTTCTCTGTTGAGTTCTCGGCCCTGACCTACTTCAATACGGCTACCAACCGCTACCGGTACATGCTCGAACCTCTCGAAAGTTCCTGGCATCAGACCGGTGCCGATGAGCGGCTGGCAACCTACACCACATTGCCGGCGGGAAGTTACCGGTTCCGGGTTCAGGCCGCTACCAGTCGTGGACCCTGGTCGCCCGAAGTAGTACTCGCCATCGAGATGCGGCCACCAGTCTGGAAGACGACCTGGTTCCGCGCGAGCCTTTTGGTCCTCGGCTGCTGCCTCATGTGGGTCCTCTACCGTATGCGACTCAGGCAAGTGTCCGACCAGCTCAGCTTGCGTTTCGAGGAACGCGTGGCCGAACGCATCCGCATTGCCCAGGAACTGCACGATACACTACTCCAGCAGTTTCAGGCGGCCCATTTCTTCCTTGGCGCGGCCGAACAGCAATTACCTGAACTGCCACAGAACGAGCAAGCGAGGAAGACCCTGGCCCGCTCCAACTCGCTTGTGTCGCGCTCCATTACAGAAGCGCGAACCGCGATCATGAGGCTCCGGCCGGGCCTGAGTGCCGACTTTGCACTCAGGTGCCAGGCGGAGGGAGAACGCTTGACAATGGGCACTGAAATTACATTTCATCTGGAGGTGGGCGGAGCGCCTCAGGCCCTTCGCCCAGAGGTCACCGAAGAGGCTCTGCAGATCACCCGGGAAGCGCTGGCTAATGCGGTCCGGCACTCACAGCCAAAGCAGCTGTTCGCAACCATCCGGTTCACGACGGGCGAACTGCGCGTTTGCATCCATGACGATGGTGTTGGAATTGATCCGGAGTCGGGTGAATCTGGGCGGGCGGGTCAATACGAGATACAGTCCCTGCGAGAGCGGGCACAGCGGATCGGCGGACGCCTGGAAGTGGTCACCAGCAAAGACGCGGGAACCGGCCTTGTTCTGATGATTCCAGCGCGCATTGCGTATGTTCAGCAGTCATTCCTGGCCGCGGCCTGGCCTGGGTGGTTATCTCTAACGAGAGAGCGCAAGCCTCCCACCACCAGTTCATAGCTAATGCTTAATTCCGCCTGCTGTCTCCTGTCCAGAGGTGCAAATGCGCGTGTACGTGCGAGCCCTGGAGCAAGCTCTCGCAAGCCGAAGGATCGCACGAACTGGTGCACCATCCCGACCGCGGCGTGCAGTAGGATCGGTGAGAGTATGGTAGCCGGTGGGTTCGACAGCGGCGCCGCACGCGGCGGATCTGGGTGGATCCGGACTGTTCTGTGGCGACTCTGGCCCAGGCCGAGCTCACTTTCCCTGCGGCATGTCGTGCGATCGGGCCGGCAACTGAGAACCGTTATGGGTGCAGTAACGTTGCCGCGGCCGCGGCGTGCATGGCTGGCAACCCTGACCGTTCGACCTGCCGGCAACGATTCGAGCGATGTTGATTTGTGTGTGATCATACCTGGGCCGGTGGCGACTCACGGCGCTGAGGTGGTCGGAGGCAGTTGATGCGGAGCATCGGTTCTCGCAAAGTGGTTGATTCAGAGTTTCAGGCTGCACCGGGTGATTGTCGGCCGGCCTCGTTACGCTGTGCTGTGACAAACAGGGGCGTACCGCTGCTGGCTGCGTTTGCGATGGCGATGCTCTGCTTGGGGTGCGGCGGACAGTCGCCGCAAAAGCCAGTTACGATTACGTTCCTTGACCTGGAGTGGGACATCCACGACCGGTTGCCGGGCCTGTCCCAGGACTTAGAGGACTTCACGCGGGACACTGGCATTCGGGTCAAGCGCCTGCCCGGTCCGGACGGCTCTCTCAACCAACTGGCCCTGTGGCGCGAACTGCTGCGCAAAGGCACTGCCACTCCGGATGTTTGCAATATCGACGTTAACTGGTCCGGGGTGCTGAATCCATATCTCACCGACCTCAAGCCCCACTTCGCGGACGAGATTGCCACACAGGATCCGGCGGTCGTTGCGAGCTACACCTTCGGCAACAGGCTACTGGCAGTACCCCATCACGCTTACCTGGGCGTGCTGTTCTATCGCGTGGACCTGCTCCAGCGGTACGGCTACCGGGAGCCGCCGGGCACCTGGGACGAACTCGAAGCCGTCGCGGCAGGCATTCAGGCGCGGGAACGAGCCAGAGGACAGAAGGACTTCTGGGGCTACGTTTGGCAGGGTGCGGCCGACGAGGACCTGACCTGCAACGCCCTGGAATGGCAGATGAGCGAAGGAGGCGGACGCATCATTGAGGAGGATGGGACGATCACCGTCAACAACCCCCAGGCGGTTCGCTCCTGGCAACGCGGCGCCCGCTGGGCGGGGCGCATCTCGCCTTCCGGCGTGGCGGCCTACTCCAAGTGGGACGCCGAGAACCTGTGGGCTGCCGGGAAGGCCGCCTTCCTCCGCAGTTGGGCTTCAGAATACAGCCTGACTCATGTGCACACGCCTCCCACCAACGCCACCCGCTTCGGTGTTACGAGCGTGCCCGGAGGCAGCCGCCTGAGGGTCAGCACGCTGGGCGGGAACGGCTTGGCGGTTCCCACCGGTTCGGCCCACCCCAGGGAAGCGATGGAGATGATCCGTTATCTGCGGCGGAAAGACACTCAACGGCGGATGGCCCGTCGGGCGTACGATGCTCCGCGGGAGCTCGAGTTCTTTGAGTTGCCAACCGTGCTTAACCCTTATCCTGAGCTCGCCCGGTCATGGCGGCAGCGCGGAGGGGTGGTGGCACGACCGTCCATCGTCGCTGGCCAGAAGTATGAGGAAGTGAGCCGCGCCTTCATTCGTGAGGTCCACGCCGTGCTGACAGGCGCCAAAGAGGCGGCGGCAGCGGCGGTGTCGCTCGAGAAAGAGTTAGCTCAGATCACCAGGCTGCGGACCGCACCGCCCCTGAAACGATAGTGCCGATGGTCTCGGCAAGCTGCTCCCCTCCGATTGTGAGCAGCTACGTTCTCAACCGCCTGAGCATTGGTTCCCGCCTGACGCTCTGCTTCGTCCTGATCATTCTGACCTTGCTTGCAGGAAACGGCATTGCCCTCTGGCAGTTCAACTTAGCCTGGACGCAAGCCGAGCGTTTGCGTGGCGTTGACGAAGAGCTGATCGCTGTTATGCACGCGCACCGGAACCTGCGGTCGTTCTACGACAGGCTGGAGGTGCTCGCGTCCTCGGAAGATGCCGAGCGCCTGCTCAAGGGCACGGAAGCCCTCCGCCAGGACTTGCTGGAAGATAGCCGCAATACCCGAACAGCGTTCGAGCGACTCCCGCCGGAGGTGCAGCCACACCCTACCCTGCAAACGGCGCTGCAAACAGTACAACAGGCGCTGCCCTCCCAGCTGGAGGCCATTGCGCGGCTCGCGAAAGTGGGGGAGTGGGAGGCTGTGCGGTTGCGTCTCGCTAACGAGGTCCGTCCCCTCGAATCCCGGATCTCTCTTCTTGTGCAAGACATCGATCGTGAAGTCAGCCTTGAGCGGGCCCACGCAATTGTGACGATCGAACAGGCGCAACGAACCGGTCTGCTTTTTCTCCCCGTCACCGCGGTGCTGACGCTGCTGTCCGCTGCCCTCCTCGGCTGGGCAATTACCCGCAGCATCACGCGCCCTCTAGGCTTGGTTATGGAGGCTTCCGAGTCCTTGGGGCGGGGCGAGTTCCACCACCAGGTCTCGGTTGTCGGCAGCGATGAACTGGCCCGGCTAGGCCAGGCTTTCAACGACGCATCCAGGAAGCTGAAGGACAACTATGAGGCGCTCCACAGCAAAGAGGCTGATTTGGCGGAGGTGCAGCGGCTAAGCCATACCGGCAGCTTCGGCTGGAATCCGGCCAAGGGTGGCCTGGTCTGGTCCGACGAGACGTTCCGCATCTTTGAGTACGACCCGCTGATGCGGCCGACACGGGAAATGGTGCTCGCGAGAACCCACCCGGAGGATGTCGCCTTGCTCGCGCAGGTGCTTGATCCGGCGGCGAGCGCCCGGGAATGGGATTTGGAGTATCGACTGGTGATGCCGAGTGGCTCTGTGAAATACGTGCGCCTGGTGACCCACGTGATCAGAGATCCGGGAGGGAAGCCCGGATTCGTGGGAGCGATCCTGGACATCACCCGAAGCAAGAGGGCGGAGGAGGCGCTGCGCCACGCCCAAGCGACGCTCGCGCAGGTGACCCGTGTCACGACTCTGGGCGAGATGGCTGCATCGATTGCGCACGAGGTGAATCAGCCGCTGGCAGCGACCATCACCAACTCCAACACCTGCATCCGCTGGCTGGCACGCACACCGCCGGACCTGCAGGAGGCACGTGAGGCTGCGGCGAGAAGCGCCAAGGACGCCCTGCGTGCCGCCGAGATCATCAAGAGAATCCGCGCCCTCTTCAAGCAGGGGCCAGCCCAGCGTGAGCCGACCGATGTGAACGAGCTGATCCGCGCTATGCTCGCATTGCATCGGCATGAGGTGGAGTCGAACTCGGCCGCGGTGCGGCTGGATTTGGCCGCGGACCTGCCGACAGTCGCGGCTGACCCGGTTCAGCTACAGCAAGTGGTCCTGAACCTGATGCGGAACGGCCTTGAGGCGATGAGGGACTCAGCCCTTGGCGGCGAGTTGCGGATCGAGACTCGGCAGGCGGACGACGGCCACCTTCTGGTCTGTGTGAGTGACACAGGCGTTGGAGTGACACCGGAGCAAGCAGGCCGCATCTTTGACGCGTTTTTCACCACAAAGCCGGAGGGCATCGGTATGGGACTAGCTATTAGCCGCTCCATCGTCGAATCACACGGCGGCCGTTTATGGGTAGCCCCCAATGCGAGCCGAGGTGCGACGTTCTGTTTTACACTGCCTAGCCAATGGGAGACGCCGCGGTGATTCCTGCCTCTGGCCCTTGCGTCTTTATCGTTGATGACGATGCGGGCATCCGCGCGGCAATCGAGGGCTTGCTCAAGTCCGTAGGCGTTCAGGCGGTGGCGTTCTCCTCCCCGGAGGAGTTTCTGGAGTCGAGGCGGCCTGACGGCCCAAGCTGCCTGGTACTCGATGTGCGACTCCCTGGAGCGAGCGGCCTCGAACTGCAACGCGAATTGCAGAAGGCTGGCGTCGAGATTCCGATTGTCTTCATTACCGGCTATGGTGATATCCCAATGTCCGTCAAGGCGATGCGCTCTGGAGCGGTGGACTTCCTGACCAAGCCCTACCGGGATGAGGAGCTGCTGGAAGCGATCGACCAGGCGTTGCAGCGGGATCGGAGTGCGCGTGAACTGCGTGGGAGCCTCGCACAACTGCAGGAGCGCTATGCCTCGCTCACCGCGCGCGAACGGGAGGTCATGGGTCTGGTGGCCCACGGAAGGCTTAACAAGCAGATCGCCTGGGAACTCGGCACGAGTGAGATCACAGTCAAAGTTCACCGTGGTCAGGTTATGCGCAAGATGCAGGCCGGGTCGCTGGCGGAGCTGGTCCGAATGGCGGAAGCGTTGGCAGTTCGTCTGGAAGTATGACCGGCCCTCCCGGTTCCAGTGCAGAGCACTCAGAAGTATACGAAAGTATAATCGCCCCGAAACACCGTAACAGGTATCAACATATATGTCGCTGGTACCAGAGTCTCCGCTGGTGGTCATTGTGGATGACGATGAATCTGTGCGGAGTGCTCTCCAGGGTCTTATGAAGTCGTTGGACCTACCCGTAAAGGCATTTGCGTCAGCGGAGGAGTTCCTGGCGTCAGGCCAGCAGTCAGGCACTCGTTGCCTGATCACGGACCTTCGCATGCCCGGAATGTCGGGTCTGGAACTGCAGTCCGTGTTGAATGCCGCCCGCTGCTCCGTCCCGACCATTTTCATCACTGCTCACGGCGACGAACAAGCCAAAGCGCAAGCGTTACGGGCCGGTGCGGTGGCATTTGTCACGAAGCCGTTCGACGACACCACGCTGATAACCACGATCAGAGAGGTACTGGAGCGCGGGTCATAGTTACGACTGAGTGTCGTCTGCCGGCCAACACTGGATGTAACCTCAAACCTGCCTATACGAACGTATAATTCACTCCGGAACTGCCAGCGCATACACTCGCGGGTGTGGGCGGCAGTTTTTGCACCGATGCGCCGCTTGGTCCTCCCCCGGCGAGCACGTAAGAGCATTAGCGGCCACTCAACCGGTGATCAGCCGGGTTCCCGAAGCCAGGAGGTGTACCGTGAACGACTTGCAGTCCGGGCTATTTCTTTCCATGCCCGTCGAAGAGGCGTTGGGGCGCATCTGGGAGGAGATGTCGGTTCAGTGGCTCATCGGGCCAGGACCCACATTTCGTCTCGTGAGTGACGGGATGCATCGGCCCGTTTACCGTGCAACCTGGGCTGAGGTCAACCGGATCGTCCGGGAAGCGTTAACAAACGCGATCATCCATGCGCAAGCCGCAAACGTCGCGATCTGCGTCACGTACGAGGCGGACACGCTTCACATCGTGGTCCGTGATGATGGCCGTGGCATCGATCCCGAGATTCTGGCTGTCGGGCGCGCGGGGCACTGGGGCCTCTGCGGCATGCGCGAGAGGGCCGCGCGGATTGGTGCGCAATTCCGCATCCGCAGCGCCCCGAGCCGTGGAACCGAGGTCGACTTGTGTGTTCCGGGCCATACGGCCTATGGGTATGCACCAGTGGTAAACGGCCGAGGACGGCGCTGGCGCGTGCTTGATCGCTTGTGGCGCGTCGGCGATCCGAGTTTGCAGGAGTGCTGAAGGAGCCCGACGTCACGCTCTCGTAAGTTAAGCTGCAGATACCTGAACGGAGTGTAAGGCTCTGCGGGGACGCAACCTGAGCGCCGATTCAGTAGCCGGAATCGTGGGGCGGCGGCATCGCCGTCCTTTCGGTCATTCTGGCCCAAAAGCTCCGCTATCCACTATTCCGATCACGTGGTATCACGGGCTGACCTCTGGGAGATCAACCATGAACGATCCACACGGGGGTCAAAGTCGACACACGTCGTCACCGAGTCGGAGGAACCTGGCGGCATTTCGGCAAAGAATATCCCGCTTCTGGTCATCGGAAAGAAACGGCGCAGAAGTTCGGGCTACAGCTAAATCGATCGAATCAGGCCGTAGCATATTGTCGCTTCCGAACATAACCCGCTGTGAAAAGCCTGCATCGACGATACGACGCAAATAGGCTTGGAATTCGGCTTCCGGCAACACCCAGTTTATGACTGCGATATCAACATACACTTGCGGATGAGCGTAGAGCAGTGCGACCAACTCGTCGATGAACGGCCATCCCGCGTGACATATGTAAACTCGAAGTTTGGGGTGTCGCAAAAGCACATCTTCAAGGAGCAGGGGATTCGACAGACGCATTCGATACTCCGAAAAGCCGCGGTAAGCGGCTCCGCGCGGACCGGGTCCCATGTGGATACCGACGGGAATATCGAGCTCTTCCGCCAAAGCCCAGTATGGCTCTAGTTGTGGTGAAGCAGGTTCAAGGCCCAAGTATTGAGGTATAAACTCCGCAAGTACTGCCAGTTTGCCCTCCTTGTGCATCTGCCTCAGCGCTGCCGGTGAAACGTTGAGTGGTTCTACCGACCCCTTCTTGCCAAGACCAGGCAGAATCATCCCGGGAAGCAGTCTTTTGCCCAGCTCGCCTGCGTACAAGTGCAGCTGATCGCCGCTTGCAACGGCCTTGACAACGTGATTTCGGTCCAGAGCGGCTAAATTACGCCGACGCATCTCTCAGGGTGTGTCGGCGGGAGCCGCAGTCGTAAATAGTTTGTGCACGTCTGGCTCGAACCAGAGCGTATGGAAGTGCATGCTATCACGGGCATGCTTCCGGTACGCGGAGTCTGCCCCCGCAGAGGCGCTGGCAAGAGCACGATTAACGTGACGGCGCAAAGCCAATTGAGTGGTTGAATAGGAACGGAGTAATCAGGCTCCTCTGAGCTCTGCATGATCCTCCTCTCGGGCCGTTGCCGATTGCGCGTGAACTCGACGCTGTGCCCAGTAAAGAATATCGCAAAGTCAGTTCAATAACGATTTCGCCGCCGAGCTTCAGTGCGCAATAGTTCGTTGGGCGTCGCCCACATCAAGTCCAATGGTCAACAAACCCTTCTGTGATCGTCGGTTTTGCATTCTCGAGTTCTTGAATACTTTTCTTCACGCCGGTCTCCTTTCTGCACGATATGAGTGTGCAACCACTGGAAGCATATCGCACGCGTCCGAGACCGGCCCTCTCACCCCATCTGTTACCAGACGCCCTTAGCGTCGTACATCGTATGAGTTGGCGTTGCTGGCCGGCCGAGCCCACGCGGAGTCGCTGTGACCTGAACGCGCGACATTACCTGAGGCCACATCTTCGAGCGCCCCACCTGGATGGACACGACTGTTGGCGCTCACGCTGTTCCCGGGAGGCCTCTGCAAGGGGCTCCCGTCGCAGAACTCATCTATATGCTCAATGTACGGGTGATCAGGGCCGTAACCGCAAGGCAAAACATCTGGAGAGCAGGGCCTGATCCCTTGACATCGTTCGCCCGCGCGTGAGCAACAATTGCACCCACAAAGTACAGCGCCATACCAGCCGCCGCGGCGATGCCGAGCGGTGCCCATTTGATGCCGAGCAGCAAGCCCGCTGCCGCAGCGAACTCAAGTGCGGCGAGGAAGGGAAACCACTGCAGGGGAACTCCGACTACATCATGCACCGACCTGACGATGTACGGGTTACGCCGGAGCTTGCCGAGCGCTGAAACCACGGCCAAGAGCATTGATGACAGTACTGCTACACAGACGTAAGCAGCGAACATTCGTGAAGTCCTCGCATGACGAGACGCGCCAACACGACGCATCTGCACCAGCGGACACCGTCTCAATCGTGCAAGTGTAGCGGTCAAACCTGTGTGCGGCGTTGCGACGACCTCGCGAGGGGAAGTGCCTGTGATGTCCGCCTACCGGAACTAAGCTTTCGGAGTCTGCGCGGCGCACATACAAAGAGGGAAAGTTGATCGCGTCTCTTTCTCACGCGGTACGCTCGCATCGAAACGAGCCTGCCCACCCCCCCTTGAAATCTGACAAACGAAGACAATTTCATTTCGCCAAAGCGAGACGCTCGACGCGCTTGTCTCGTAGATCGTACGGTTGGCGTTGCTGTCGCGTCCGACCGCGCGGGGAGTCGCCAGGTACCCGTCAGCACCTGCTCTAAGCACGCCTATCTTTTATCGAACAGGTTCAGTACAATGACCTGTGCTGTCGCGGGGAAGAAGCACTGTCGAGGTACGGCCAACCCAAATCTCTGATTTCCGGGTATCCGGACGACTGCTCCCCGCCAACCCAGACTGCGGTCGTTTGAAAGGAGGAAAACATGAATCAGCAAATTAAGGCAATGGCAGTTGCGGCTCTCTGCATACTCCCGGTGCTTTCGTCGGCGGCTCTGATCACCGATCCGGCGGGCGACTTCCTGCCCTCCTATATCGGGCCTCGCAACGGTGATATGGATGTTCTTCAGGCGGAAGTGTTCTTTGACGGCAGTTCCTTCCTTTTCACGAGCACTTCGAATGCGGCGATCGGAACCACACCGGGAGGCGTGTTCGTTTGGGGGATCAATCGGGGTGCAGGGTTTGCGACGTTGCCCGACATAGCTCCGGGTGTGACTTTCGATTCCGTGGTCATCATCGTTCCGGGCGGCGGCAGCTTCGCCCAGGCTTTGGACACGACGGGGACGACGCCCATCCCAGCTGCCGACGTGAACATCTCAGGCGCTTTTTTGTCAGCCCGTGTTCCTCTCTCTGCGTTGCCCTCTTTGGGAGCGACGCCCGACGCGTATACCGTCAATCTTTGGCCGCGGTCAGAGTTACTGCTGATCGACCCGGTAGTGTCCGACTTTGCTCCAAACAACAGCAACGCTCCTGTGACCGTCGTGCCCGAGCCAGGAACGTTGCTATCGCTTGGCGCCGCCTTCGCGGCGCTTGCGCTTAGGCAGCTATATCCAAAGGGGCGGCGGAAAGCTCAGGCCGCTCGGCCGATCTGTTCGCCGCGCTCGCGGTAAACCCTCGTGACGTTTGCAACGCGCGCAGTCCTGTCCGATGCACTGTGCGCGTTGCAATCACGTCGGGAGAGAAGGCGGACGTTCTACGGTGAGGACACACCGGATCTCGCGTTGAGGCGCGGCAACGTGCTTCTTGTACATGACGGTAGCGCCGTCTTGCGGGGCAAGGTCCGCCAGATCACCACGGCGAAGGCCTGACACGTCTACAGCCTTCGACACGGCAGTTCGCCCGGGAACATGCGCGCAGTTTACGGTGTCTTTTAACCTTGCATATCTTGTCTTCCGGTCGTAAATACAGCTGCCCCAATCGGCATTTTGCTGGCGTGTCTGGTGATGGCGGGAGGTCTATGTCGGCCGCAAGAGGTCGCATCCTTGCCGCGCCCGTCGGGCCGACACATCGTAGGAAAGGCTGTTCTTCACTGGGTGGACTCAAACCGGCCGGAAGTTGCAACGGAAGGCACCGCTGACCGGCGCGAACTCGTGGTTCACGTCTGGTATCCAGCCGCAAAGCCGGGGCGCAACTCCGCGCCTCATATGCCCGGTGTCGAGCATCTGAAATCCAGCGCTGCTGCAGACTCCCTACAGAACCTGTTCGGACCGAGTTGGCCTTCCATCGTCTCCAATGAATTACGAACACACGTCGGAGAACGCACCCGTCGTTGCTGGATCACAGTTGCCGATCCTCATTTTTTCTCCAGGGGAGGCGTTCCTGCGGTCTCCTACACAACTCAGAT
>DASQEG010000675.1:0-7390 GCA_035633775.1 Bryobacteraceae bacterium | reverse complement strand
GTCGAACGCGCCCGGACGATGTTGTTCGTGGTTCTGGGCGCTCTGTACATCATTGCCGTATTGCTGCTGGAGCTGGTAATCATGCCGCGATACGTCTATGGCCCCCTCAGGCTGATGCTGGAAGCAGACCGGGCCACCCGCGCGGGCGACCGGGACCGTGAGTTGATCGATGCGACATACATTACGCAGGACGAGATTGGCCGCATCATGCAGTCGCGGAACGAGACGGTTGCCGAACTCCGTCAGCACGAAGACGATCTGGCCCGCGCCATCGCCCACCTTGAGGCGCAGGATCGCCTCGCCAGCCTCGGTCTGCTCAGCGCGAGCGTTGCCCACGAGATGAACACGCCGCTTACGGTGCTACAGGGCTCGGTCGAGCGGATGCTGGAAACGACGTCGGATCCGGTCCCGCGCGCCAGACTCGAGCGAATGGCCCGCGTGATCAACCGCCTCAGGACCGTCAGTGAAGGACTGCTGGACTTTGCGCGAGTGCGTCAGGACAGGATGGAGCCGGTCGCGCTGCGGACCTTAGTTGAGGAAGCGTGGACTCTGGTCAGCATCGATGACCGCGCTGAACGGGTGAACTTCACAGATGAAGTTTGGTCCGACGCGAAGGTAGTGGGGAACGCTGACCGTTTAACCCAGGTATTCGTAAACCTGCTTCGTAACGGGCTCGAGGCTGTCGCCCCGGGCGGGCACATCCACGTGCGCTGCCGCCGTCGTGAGCGTGACGGGCAGAAATCGATTGTCGCGTTAGTGGATGATGACGGCCCGGGCATTCCTCCGGACGTGCTGCCGAACATCTTCGATGCGTTTGTGTCGAGCCGGCTCGATTCCCGGGGAACGGGCCTTGGACTGTACGTCGCCGCTGCGATCGTCGGCCAGCATGGCGGTGAGATCCACGCTTCGAACCGCCCGGGCGGAGGTGCCCGCATCGAGGTGCAGCTGCCCGCAGCGTGATCAGAGTCGCTGACTGACGAGGGTGAAGTGAAACGTCGAGCCTTCGCCTGGAACCGAGTCGGCCCAGATGCGGCCGCCATGGTTCTCAACGACTCGTTTTGCAATCGCCAGGCCGACACCAGTGCCGGTCGTCGTGGTCCGGTCGAGCCGGCGAAACGCCTCGAAGATCTGGTCGGCGTACCGCAGGGGAAAGCCGATGCCGTTGTCGCGCACGCTGAGCTGCCAGGTGTCACGTCCCTGCGCCGACGACGAGATATGAATTCGCGGCGCCTCCGAGGACCGATACTTGATGGCGTTGCTGATGAGGTTCTGAAACAGGTGGTCCATCTGGTCGCGGTCGGCCGTGAGGACCGGGAGCGGTTCGTTCGTGATCTCGGCTCGGGAATCCTCAATGGCGGCGTTCAGGCTCGTCACGGTGCGTGCCAGCACGTCTTGCAGGTCCACGGGCTGGAACTCGCGCTTCGCACCCACCTGTGAGTACAACAGCAGATCGCGAATCAGCTCGCTCATCCGGCTCGTACCCTCGACGATGAAGCGTACGAACTGGTCGGCCTCCTCCCCGTACTGTCCGCGATAACGTCGCGCCAGCAACTGGGAATAGGTCGTGATGGTTCGGAGAGGCTCCTGAAGGTCATGCGAAGCGATATACGCGAAGCGTGCCAGATCCTCATTCGACCGACGGAGTTCCTCGTTGGTTTGCTGCAGCTGCCGTTCGGCAGCGGAGATTCGCAGAAGTGCCGCAATTGTGCCGAGCAGCACCTGCGGATCAACGGGCTCGGTAAGGTATGCGTCCGCGCCGATTTGCAGTCCAAGCGCCAGGTCAATGGGTGCGATCGCAGAGGCCGAGGTCTGGAGTACGAGCGTGGAACCAAGCTGCTCATCCTGCTTGATACGCCGGCAAACTTCGAGGCCGCTCATGTCCGGCAGGTTCACATCGAGAATGACGACCGAGGGCCGTACAGCGGCGACCGCCTTTAGCGCGTCTGCCCCGGTCGCTGCCTCATGCACGTGGTAGCCGGCTGTTTGCAACAGGCGCGTGCGGGCATACCGTCCGGGCTCAAAATCATCGACATTGAGCACAACGAACACAACTGGTGCAGCGTCCTTCATAGCGTCAGTGACAAACCTGTGATCTGCTGCACAAGATCCGCGAGATCGATGCGTCCGAGTTCCTGCTTGGACACGATCGCCGCAGCGTGGCGTGTGAGTCTCTGCCGATCAGCATCGGAAAGGCTAAGCGACGTGAGCACGACGACAGGGATACTGGCTGTCTCAGGCTGACCGGCAAGCTCCTCCAGCACCTGAAAACCGCTCAGTCCCGGCATGTTGAGATCGAGTATGATCAGGCTCGGCTTCTCAAAGCGAGCCCTTTCAAGACCGATGGCCCCGTTATCTGCCGACAGAATCGTTGCCGAGCTGTTTCGGAACAGCTGCCCGACAAGATAGTGCGAAAGCTTGTCGTCGTCGATGACCAGCAGAGTCTCAGGTACCCTGCTACCGTCATCGGTCTCACCGGCAGCGGGAGCGTCTGTGCCGACAATCACGCCCGGCGGAAGGGTAAAGCGGAATGTGGAGCCAACTCCGGGCTCGCTCTCGACGGTTAGTGCTCCCCCGAGCAGTTCGGCCAGTTTGCGGGACAACGGAAGCCCAAGGCCTGTACCCCGCACGCGCCGCTGGATGGGACCCTCCACTTGCGCGAACTCCTGAAAGATCCGCTCCTGTTCGGCCGGGGCGATGCCGATACCTGTATCCTTCACTGAGAACGTGACGCCCTCATCGGCCGCATTCACGCTTACGCGAACCTCTCCACGCTCGGTGAACTTCAGGGCGTTGCTGACCAGATTACGGATGACCTGGCTTACTTTTCCCTCATCCGTGCGCAGCATCAGCTCCGAGTTCGGCTCTTCGATGACGAGGGTGAGCGATTCACTCATTTGCAGTGGCCGTAGCATGCCCCTCAGTGCCCCAAATGTGTTGGCGACTGTGAACTCTGTGATCTGTAACGTCGTCGTGCCGGATTCGACCTTGGCCAGGTCAAGCAGGTCATTCACCATATCAACGAGTTCTTCAGCGGCTTGCTGGATATAGCCGATTTGCCGTTCCTGTTCCGGCGCGAGATCTCCGTCCACACGCGATTGCAGCAACCTTGTGAGCGCCAGAATGGAGTTCAGCGGCGTCCGGAACTCGTGACTCATGTGCGACAGAAATCGTGACTTGATCTCGTCGGCGCGCCGCAGCGACTGAGCCTTATCGTCCAGCTCGGCGTATAGCGCCATCACGCCGCGATTCGTTTCCTCAAGTTCCTGGTTAAGCTGACGGAGCTCGGTTTCGCGCTGCCGCAGCTCCTCCATAGCCCGAATCAGTACAGCATTCTGTTGCTGCATCTCATCGAGCGCGCCGGCAGGCTCAGCGGCAGCCAGCTTAGCGGCCACTGTGGACGCCAATTCCGGGGCCGAGACGTTCCCGCCGTGAGGCAGTCGCTTGCTGATCCGGATTTGAGTACCACCGGGAGAGCTATTCACCTCAAAGCCATCCATGAGGCGGCGTGCACCGCAAATGCCCAGGCCGAGCCCCGTCGTGGAACGGTAAAAATTCGACAGGACGTCCGGCAGGTTCGCAATACCCGGGCCGGTGTCGCTGACCAGTACCTCCAGTCGCGCTGGTTGGGGGTGTACGGAAAAGGTGGCTCTGCCTCCGCCTGCGTACTGAAAGGCGTTGCGGGCAAGCTCCGACACGGCCGTGGCGATGCGGATCTGGTCCTGCTGATCGAATGCCGCAAGCTCCGCGATCTGCCGCGCTCGCCGGCGAGCCAGCACCACGTCCTGCTCAGTCCTGATTGCGACAGTCAGCAGGTTCATGGCGCGCCGCCCTTCCAGGCGAGCACTGTAACGTCGTCCCGTCCGCGCGTATGATCCCGGCACAGGGTGGCCGCAATCAGCGCCGGATCACGCATCTGCAGCCCGGGGTACGAACTAAGATTCCACTGCGACCCAAGGCCGTCGGAGTGCATGATGAGCGCTGCTCCGGGCCTCCATGAATACTGAAACTCCTGAATTCGCCGCACATGATGGCCGGCAGTGCCGTTGTGCGAAACCATCTGCACGGCTTGGGTGCCGATGCTCACGACACCTGTGATGTTGCCGATTCCCGCATACGAAACTGAGCCACGCACGCGGTCAATGGCAGCCACAGCTACGGCCGCCCCGCGCGTTGATCGCAGCGCCAGATGACAGCGTTCCAGCAGGGCTGTGGGCCCAATGAACGGATCCCTGGCGAAGCTCTGAACTGCGGCTGTCGCAGCCTCCGCCGCAAGCGGCCCATGTCCGAGTCCGTCTGCGACCAGCAGGACAGCCGAACTTCCTTCTTCGGCGATGGCCCACGCATCGCCGCACACAGTCTCGCCCATAGCAGGAGTTTGCATCACCCCCAGGCGGTCTCCGACCGCGGCCTCGTCGGTTATCGCAATGCGGCTCACCAGCGTGGTGCCCCGGTCCACCTGCGAGTAGACGTCGAAGCTCGCCGACGCTCGCCGAATTGCCCCGAGTCCGGTTCCGGACGTGCCTTTCGTCGAATAGCCATCTGCAAGGCAGGCCTGTGCGTTGGCCATGCCGCGGCCCCGGTCCACAGCTACGACCTCAACGGCGCTGTCCGAGGTGCGGCGCAGCTGTAGCTGCCCGCCCCCGGCGTGCCGCAGCAGATTGTTGGCCGCCTCGGTCACAACGATCGAAACGGCCCCGGCACGCACTTCTGAGAAGCCCGCATCCTCCGCCATCTCCCTCGCGGCTCTCCGTGCCTCGGCCACAACACTGGAATCCTGAACGCTTATCAGAAGCATCGGTCACGCTTTCCACCGCACGACCGCTATGCGGGTTCCCTTACCGGGTTCAGACTCGATCGTAAAATCGTTGACCAGACGCCGCGCACCTCCGAGACCCAGTCCCAGACCATTGCCAGTGGTGAAGCCGTCCGCCAAAGCCCGCTCAATGTCTGGAATGCCTGGGCCCCGGTCTTCAAAGGTCAGGCGGAGCCCCTTGCGCCCGCCGTTCTCGACCAGTTCCAGCAGCATGCTGCCACCGCCGCCGTAGATTACGGTATTGCGTGCCAACTCGCTTGCCGCCGTTACCAGCTTCGTCTGGTCCACCAGATTCAGACCGGCCTCCACTGCCCAGGTGCGCGTTCTCTGTCGGGCAACGACCACATCGTCCTGCGATCGCAGGGAAAGGCTATCCTGCTTCCGCGTCGTCAACCGCCACCTCCGCAGTCCTGCCAGAGGACCGCAGCAGCTTTAGACCCTTTTCCACGTTCAAGGCCGTTCGAACACCCTTCAGCGACAACCCAAGTTCCACGAGAGTGATCGCGACAGACGGCTGCATGCCGACAACCACCGTTTCGGCATCGAGAATGCTCGCCATGCCTGCAATGTTGCCGATCGTCCGGCCGATGAACGAGTCCACCATGTCAAGCGCTGAAATGTCGATGAGTACCCCTGTTGCTCCGACTTTGACGATGGTCGCCGTTAAATCGTCCTGCAGCGCCAGCGCGAGCTGATCGTGCATGTCCACCTGAATGCTTACCAGCAGCAGGTTTTCGAGTTTCAGAATCGGGATACGTTCCAAGCGCTGGCCTCAAACTTTCTCAGCGCGTGCGACGCTCATTCCAAGGCGACGCAACGCCACCTGAAATGCTCCGGCCAGAGTTGCCTTTGTCGTGACGTCGTTTAATTCCACGCCAAGGTGAATGATTGTCTGCGCGATTTGGGGTCGAATGCCGCTGATGATGCAGTCGGCGCCCATCAGCCGCGCGGCCGCCACGGTTTTCAGCAGATGCTGCGCCACAAGAGTGTCTACAGTCGGCACACCCGTAATGTCGATAATCGCGATGGCCGCACCAGAACTGACGATCGCTTCGAGCAGGTTCTGCATCACCACCTGGGTCCGTGCGCTGTCAAGCGTGCCGATCAGTGGCAGCGCTAGCACACCTTCCCACAGCTGAACCACAGGGGTCGACAGCTCCAGCAATTCCTGTTGCTGACGCGCAATGATCTGCTCACGACTTTTTTGGAACAACGACGTCGTCAACAGGCCCAGTTCGTCGAGCAGCACAGTTGCCTGCCATATGTCTTCGGCAAGCGCTGCCGCGTCATTGGAATACAAGTCCCGGAGCCGGTTAAACAGCGGCTGCTTGAACGAGAACACGAAGGACGCCGTTTCAATCGGTGAAAATCCCTGCTCCGCACCTTCACGAGACAGAGTGGACAGCAGGTCCCTGACCCGGTTCCATTGCGGAGCCGTCGTATCCCCCAGGCTACCGGAGCGTGTGGCCTCCCGGAGCGCTGAAACGAACTCGCGCGCGTGACGCAGCAGACCTTCGTGCGTAACTGTCGCCGTGGAGGAGCCTGAGGCCGTCTGGAGCTGCTTCCATTCGGCGAGGAGCTCGGTGTCCTGACGGTCGAATACTTCCGGAATTCGAGAATGCATCGGGGGACCAGTGGTTACAATCTATCACTGGCTTCAACTCACCTCCGTCAGCGCCGCATCAACGCACGGCCAGTCCTGCATCGGCGAGGCGCGTTACATCGAGCGGGATAACCTTACCTTCTACGCCGCCGATGCTTTCCGCTGTGTGCTGATACGCGTGCACGCCCCCGGTGACATAGTGTGTGACACGACCCGAGCCTCGGTGGACGCGGTCGCCCGCATTCCGGGCAACAGCCTCCGCCGTCACTTCGGCGCTCGAGACGAGCGTTACAAGGGGCCCAGCTACCTCCTGGATTACCGCCGCCAGCACCGGATAATGAGTGCACCCCAGGATCAGCGTGTCTACTTGCGGCATGTCAGCGAGATAGTGCCTCGCCAGCACGCGCGCCTCCTCGGAGTCCGCCAGGCCTTCTTCGACCAGATGCACGAACATAGGACACGCCTGAGCCCAGACCCGGAGGCCGCGCCCCCGCAGCTTGCTCTGATACATGCCGCTGGCAATCGTTCCTTTGGTCCCGATCACCCCAACATCACCGCTGCGCGTCGCGGCACATGCGGCATCCACGCCAGGTTCGATCACACCCCACACGGGGACAGGAAGTTCGTCGGCGAGGCCGGGCAGAGCCGCGGCCGAAGCCGTATTGCAGGCGATCACAATCCCGGCAACGTCGAGCTGTTGGAGGAACGTGGATATCTCAGCAGCGAATCCCCGGACCATCTCCGGCGGTTTGCGCCCGTACGGCACGCGGGCGGTATCGCTGAAGTAAATGAAGTCGCGAGCAGGCATTCGCTCGCGCAGGGCTTTCAGTACTGTCAGCCCGCCAACTCCGGAATCGAACACACCGATAGGGCGGCTCACCTAATCAGTGTAAGCAGCCCCGCAGCGCTAAGCTGCGCTGCGTTCTTTCCGGGCCTCGTGTTCGCTGACCAGCGACTTGACCAAACGGCGTACC
>DASQEG010000674.1:0-2355 GCA_035633775.1 Bryobacteraceae bacterium | reverse complement strand
AGTGTCTGGAGCCGCGGTAGGTCTGGACGGGCGGGCGAGGTTTATCGATAGGTATTTCAAGGATGGTCGGCGCACCGGCCAACTCCGCGCGCCAGTAATCTAGCTGCGCGGCGAGCACTTCGCCTTGCAGCCATGTGCGCTGCCAGTGCGCGAAGTCTGCATACTGAATCGGTAATTCTTCGAGCGGCGACTCTTCGCCACGCACATAGGCCGCGTAGAGCGCGGCCACTTCTCGAATCAAAACACCGATAGACCACCCATCCGAGATGATGTGATGCATCGTCACGAGAGCCACGTGCTCCTCCGCTCCCAGCCGGATTAAACTCATCCGCAGCAGCGGCCCGCGCAGCAGGTCGAACGGACACGTGCTCTCTTCCTCTACCACCCGCTGTGTTTCTGCCGTCCGCTCAACTTCCGGCATTGCGCTCAGGTCGAGTACTTCCAGCCTCAACGGCTCAGCCGCCTCGATCACCTGCACAGGCTCTCCGTCCACCGCGAGGAAGCGTGTCCGCAGCACTTCATGTCGGCGCACCAACTCTGACAATGTCCGCTCCAACGCTTCAATGTCGAGCACACCACGCAGGCGCACCGCCGCCGGAATGTTGTAGAACGAACTGCCCGGCTCCATCTGGTCTAAGAACCACAACCGCTGCTGCGCGAACGACAGCGGCAGCCGCTCCGCTCTCTCCACTCTCACCAGCGGCGGTGCCTGTAACTCTGCCCTCAACCCTTGTCCCACTTCGAGCGCGCTCGCCAGTCCAGCCACCGTCGGCTGCTCGAACAAGCTGCGCAAGGCCACCTCCTGTCCGAACGCATCTCTCACGCGCGAGATGACCTGTGTTGCCAGCAATGAATGCCCGCCGAGGTCAAAGAAGTTGTCTGCTACCCCGATGCGCTCCACCCCCAGCAGCTTGCTCCAGATGCCTGCCACGATCTCTTCTACGGGTGTGCGCGGTGCGACGAAACCCGCCTCCGAAACTAAGCTCATGCTATCGGGCATTGGCAGCGCACGACGATCAAGCTTCCCGTTCGGCGTTAGAGGCAGACTGTCGAGCATCACGAATGCGGAGGGAATCATGTAGTCCGGCATGCGCTCCCTGAGATAATCGCGCAACAGCTTACCCGTCGCTTCCTCGCCGTCGGCTACCACATAGGCCACCAGACGCTTGTCTCCGCTTTTATCTTCCCTGACCACTACTGCCGCTTCGCGTACTCCGGGGTAACTTGCCAACACGGCTTCGATTTCACCAAGCTCGATGCGGAAGCCGCGCACCTTGACTTGATCGTCCAGTCGTCCCATGTGCTCGATGTTGCCGTCTGACAAATAACGTCCCGCGTCGCCCGTACGGTACAGCCGCGCACCCGCTTCATGGCTGAACGGATGCGGAATGAATCGCTCCGCCGTCAGCCCGGGCTGTTGCAAATATCCACGCGCAATCCCCGCTCCGCCGATATAGATTTCACCCGGAATCCCTATGGCAACCGGTTCGAGCCTGCCGTCCAACACGTAGACCTGTACGTTGGGCAGCGGTCGCCCGATGGTCGAGGCAGGCAGGTCTTCGCGCACCTCGCTCACCGTGGCATCGACGGTGCACTCCGTTGGCCCGTAGATGTTGAAGAAGCGTGTCCGCCCCGTGTCAGCCAGCAGCGGCCACACCGTTTCGTCCAGAGCTTCCCCTCCCACCAGAACCAGCTTCGGAGTCAGTTCCAACAGATGTTCCAGTCCGCCCGCACCTAACAGCTTCAGATGCGAAGGAGTGCAATCCAAAGTATCCAGAGCGTAGCGCTTGATGTAGGACAGAAGTTGATGCCCGTCGCCGCGCGCTGCATCCGGCAAGATACAGAGCGTGTGTCCATGCAGCAGTTGAATCACCTGCTTGACTGACGCATCGAACGCAAGTGGCGCGCTCAACCCGACGCGCAGACCTGCGCCATACTCTTTGTAAATGGAGTTGTGCAGAGCGGACGCGAGGTTGACGACCGAGCGCTGTTGAATCATCACGCCTTTGGGTCGCCCCGTTGAACCGGAGGTGTAGATGACGTAGGCCAGACTCTCCGGGAGCACGCCGCTCTCGAAATTGTCGCTGCTCTCGCCGGCCACTGCTTCCCACTGCTCACCCAGACTCAGCGTTCCACCATCGTACTCACCCGCCACTTCGCTCAGGCGTTCCTGTGTCAACAACATCCGAATGCCGGCATCCTTGACCATAAAGGCCAATCGTTCGGCAGGATAGGACGGGTCGAGCGGCACGTAAGCCCCGCCCGCTTTGAGTATGCCGAGCAGAGCGACGACCATCTCCAAAGAACGTTTCATCAGAATGCCGACCGGCACATCGGGGCCGACGCCGTTCCGCT
>DASQEG010000673.1:0-6679 GCA_035633775.1 Bryobacteraceae bacterium | reverse complement strand
GCCAGATGGCGGACTGTGCGGTGAGCCGTCTCAGTGTCAATTTCGATGTTTCCATCAGCCACGGCAGAGTCGTAGATGCCCGGCTGAATGGCAGTCGGCATGTGCTTCAGCCCTTCAAGTCCGTGAAAGGACGAATCGGGCTGCATGGAGTAACACCGGATACCAGGCAGTTCTTCTCGCAGCCGTCGCGTGACACCCATGCAGGTTCCACTGGTTCCGAGACCAGCTACAAAGTGCGTCACCCTGCGCTCGGTTTGCTGCAGAATCTCGACCGCCGTCGTCTTGTAGTGAGCCTGCCAGTTAGCCGGGTTGTTGTACTGATCGGGATAAAAGTAGGAGTCGGGATTCTCGGCCCAGATCGCCCGAACACGGCGGAAGGCACCGTCGGAACCTTCACCGCCGGGCGTCAGAATCACTTCAGCACCGTAGGCCGCAAGAATACGCTTTCGCTCGTGAGAAGCGTTCTCGGGCATGCAGAGCTTCACTTTGTATCCGAGCGCCGCGCCGATCATGGCATACGCGATGCCGGTGTTCCCGCTCGTCGCCTCCAGAATTACTTTGCCCGGGGTTAGCCGCCCATCCGCCTCGCCCTCGAGGATCATGTTCAGGGCTGGCCGGTCTTTTACAGACCCGCCGGGATTTTGGGACTCGTCCTTGGCGTAGATCTCAACGCCTGGCGTGCGCGCGCTCAGTTTCGGCAGATGCAGCAGCGGCGTGTTGCCGATTTGCGTCAGTACCGAGTTCGGCGACAGCTTCGCTTCTTGTAACGGCAGCGCGAGCGCCATAGAGGGTAACGATCAGTATACCCTATCTCTACAAGGAATAGGGTGATTGACCAGCCGCTACCGCAGTCTCCGCGGGTTGAACATCTTTCAGCACGGCTTTCCATTGCCCGTCCCGACCTCGGTCGTCCAGGCAAACGGCTGCGTTCACACGAGTTCCCGGCCTGAGCCGGTCGATCTGCGATGCCCAGTCCCACGCCGTCAGGATGATCATCCTGCCCGTATTCTGTCTGAGCCCAACGTTGACGTTGCGCTCGTTTCGTACGTTCGCGCCCATGATTTCCGCGTCCATTACGGCGAAGATCGGCGAGGGATTGCCAAAGCCAAACGGCGCGAGGCGGCAGACGTCCGAGACAGCCGCTTCGGTCAGCTCCTCAAGCCGCAGGACAGCGTCGATGCTGAGCAGTGAACGAAAGTCATCGGGCGTCAGCACGCGCTGCGCGTACTGGTTGAATCGGGCGCGAAACTCCGGCACGGCAGCAATCGGCAGAGTGACACCGCAGGCCTGCCGATGACCTCCAAACTTGGTAAACAGATCGGGCATGGACTCCAGCGCCTCGAGCAGGTGGAAGGCGGGAATGCTTCGGCCCGAACCTGTAGCTGCCCCAGTCTCCTCGTCCTCATTGAGGATGAACACCGGCCGACCGTACCGCTCGACAATGCGGCTGGCCACGATGCCCACAACGCCTTTGTGCCAGTTTTTCCCGGAGAAGACCAGGGCTGCGTCTGACTCGCTGACCGGAGTGGCGGCGCATTCCTCTTCCACCAGTCTGACAATCGTCGCTTCCGTCTCCTGACGGTCTTTATTCAACGTGTGCAGTGCGTCAGCAATACGGTCGGCTTCAGCGGAATCGATTGTGAAGAACAAATCGATGACCTGCCTGGCGTGGGCCATCCGTCCAGCTGCGTTCAGGCGTGGAGCCAGCCGGAACGCAACCTGTCCCGCACTGGGGCATTCGCCGGATTTGAAACCGGCGACGCGCAACAACGCACGAAGCCCGGCGTTCCGAACGTCAGCCAGCCCACGCAGCCCATGCGTCACCAGAATCCGGTTCTCACCAGTGAGGGGAACCACGTCCGCGACCGTCGCAATTGCCACCAGTTTCAGGTATGACTCGAGGAGTGCCCGGCAGCGTCGGTCCTCCCACTTCAAACCGCACATCAACGCCTGCGCGAGCTTCAGAGCCACCGCCGCGCCGCAAAGATTCTTCTCCGGATATGTGCAGTCCGGACGATTGGGATTGATGACGGCCGCAGCGGGCGGCAACTCAGCTTCTGGAAGATGATGATCGGTAACGATGACGTCGATCCCTGTTTCTGCGGCGTGCCTCACAACCTCCGACGCACGGATACCCGTATCGACGCTGACGACCAGGGTGACGCCCCGGCGGCCCGCCTCCTCGATTACCTCCGGGCGCATGCCGTAGCCGTCACGCAAACGGTCCGGGACATGGTGCTCGACATCGGCGCCGGCCAGCTTTAGCGTGGTTTTCAGGATCACTACCGAGGTGGTGCCGTCCACGTCATAGTCGCCGTACAGCAGAATCCGCTCGCCGTCGCGAATGGCGCGACAGAGGCGATCTACCGCCCGGTCCATATCGCGGAGCGCAAATGGGCTGTGCAGCGCCTCAAGCTGGGGCTTGAGGAAAGCCGCAGCCTTAACAGGTTCCCGATATCCTCGAGCCCATAAGACACGCTGGGACAACGGGCCATGTGCTATCGATTCTGGCGGCGCTTCCGGCAGAACCCAACGCGCAGACAGCCGGTTCGTCATTGTCAGTTCTTTGAATAGTAACCGCCAAACGACTCGTCGCCGCCGATATCCTCTGAGGCGTTGTTCAGGTCGAGTTCGTCCAGCAGGTCGCTAACCTCGTCGTACCACTCGGTGTGCAACTCGTACATGTAGGAGAGGCCGTTGTGATCGAACGAGATCTCGATTGCACAGGTGAAGCCGTCGTACATCCGCGCCTCTTTCAGGCGCCCTTCCAGATGGCGCTGATCGTCGAACTCAAGGCCGCTGTCTTCCAACTCTTCCAGAGCGCGTTCGAGAATCTCAGCATTGAACTGACGGTGGTGGAGAATCACCAGCCGGACCCCGAGCGCTTGCGCCACTTCGATGAACTGCTTGTAGTCCGGGTGATGCTTTGTGTCCCACTCAATTTCCGGCACCTTGTCAAGGCCCCGAGGCATGCCGTAGAACACGATTAGACCGGACTTGCGCAGAAAGCCATCGATCTCCTGGATTAAAGTGTCGAGATTCTGCTTCACTTGACGTCTCCACGTTATCACAGAGCCGCCTTCCGGCCCTTCTTACAAAGCGCTTTCAAGGCATCTATATTGCGCTTGTCGTCGCCGGGCTCATCCACCGGTGTTTCGAGTATGAATGCCTTGTTCTGTAAATCCCTGCAGTTCAGGATTCCACGAAACCCTTCAACGCCGATCCGGCCTTCTCCGATGTTGGCGTGGCGGTCCAGTTTGGACCCGGCATCGCCTTTCGAGTCGTTGGCGTGAAACACGGGGACACGTTCAAGGCCGAGCACGATTTTCATTTGCCGCACGGTCTCCTTCAGACCGGTTGGTGTCGCGACGTTGTAATGACCGGAGGCGAAGCAGTGGCATGTGTCGATGCAGAACCCGATCGGCAGATCTACGCGGTCCTGGGCAAGCTGGCGAATCGCCTCGAGCTCCTCGAAGCGCGATCCGATCTGGCCGCCGGCGCCGACTGTGTTCTCCAGCAGAATCGTGAGACCGCCCTTCAGGCCCGCAGTGCTTTCCACCAGCCCTTCAATCACATTGAGGATGCCCTGCTCCATAGGCTGTCCCTTGCAGTTCCCGGGGTGCATCACGAGGTACTCGGCGCCGATGGCAAGCGCCCGGTCCAGTTCGCCACGAAAGGCTGCGATCGACGATTTCCGAATCGGATCTTCGCAGGAGGCAAGGTTGATCAGGTAGCTGTCATGGATGACGAGCGGTCTCAGATCGAACTTCTCTCGGACACGCTGCAACTCGCGTATGTCTGCGGGGTCTGGAACGCCGGCACGCCATGTTCGGGGGCTCGACGAGAAGATCTGGAATGTGTTGGCTCCGAGTTCGCGCGCTTTGTTCGCAGCATTGACAAGCGCACCGGACTTGGACGTGTGAATACCGATCCGCACGGGTCCAGCTTAAGCCCTTGCGTCTGTCATTGACCGGTGTTGCGGCGCCCGTGTGCACCAGCGGCGGTCTCGGATGTTATGGCGCACCCGTCGATTAGTACTTCCGCGCGACGATGGCGTAATCCTGCGGACCGAGGAAGTGCTGGTTGATAAACCGGCCCGCCTCACCTGACGATTCCGGCAGGCGAAGCGAGTGCGGCAGCGGGTTCCCCTCGCGAATCTGTGCGTCGGAAAATCCAAGCGCCTCGGTCACGAACCGCATCAGTCCGCAGGGCAGCGGATGGCGGTGTGTTGGGTCCGTGTAGAAATTCCTGGCGCCCACGAAGATGTTGTTCGGATTCGGCGTCTCAAACAACAACACGCCGCCTTTTCTAAGCACACGGAACGCCTCTGCAATCAGGAGCATGACATCGTCGAAGGGCAGATGCTCCACCATGTGAAAAGTCGTCACAGCGCCGAGTGATGCGTCGGGAAGCTTGCGCAGCGAGTCGATGGCATCCCCCTGCTCAGCCGGGAGTCCCAGACTCGTCGACCGCTCAACCATCTCCGGATTCAAATCAATTCCACGCGCTACCAGTCCGGTCTCGTGCAGGAGCTCCAGCCACTCGCCACGGCCGCAGCCGAGGTCGACAATTGGCATTTCGTTCGTACCTGCACCGGCAGCTTCAAAGGTCGGCACATACACGCGCAGCCGGTCTTTGATTTCTGCGCGTGTACCCCGGAACACGTCCTCGAAGGCCGCGTACTGTAGTTCAAACGCGGACCGGCTGGCCGCACCTGGAACAGCCACGTCCGGTGGCTGGCCAGCCTGGCGCAACTCTCGCAGCAGCAGCCCAACGCGCGTCTCGTTGGCCATGACCTGCTGGCGGGCCGAGTGCGCGGCTGCAGCAATCTCGTACAAGCGCTGATCCTGCCGTTCCACTTCACGGCCCAATTCTGATCGAACTTGTTCCAGCACAAGCGTAAGATCGTCGGGCACCCTTCCGCGTGCCTGCTCCGCTTCAAGAACGCCGACACGGCTCATCAGTTGCTCAATCGCGGCGCGGCCTGCTTCGGCCCTGGCATTCGCCTCGTGGGCCCCTGCCGCGGAACGTTCGACCGCCTCAACCCATGCACGATGCTCGGCCCCTACGGTGCTTCGTACCAGCCTCTTGACGTTTTCAAGTGCATCGGTAAATTGCGCCGAGCCGGATTTGACTTCCGATGCCAGGCTCTGAACGTCGCTCTGGTACGATTCCAAACGTCGCTCAAGGTCCAGCAGCTTGCTCGTATCTTCGTTGTGCAGGGCAGCCGACTGGCGCTGAATCTGAATCGCCTCGAGTTCGCCAACACGAACGCCGATCTGCTCCAGGATCCCGCGCTGCCGCAACTGAAGCGCCCGGATCTCCTCGACTGCCCTTCCCCGGGCGATTGCATCCGTCAGGATAGGCGCAACCTGAGCGGCGATCTGTTGGGACAGAGCAGTTTCAATCTGGCGTGAGCGGTCATCCGCCTCGCGTGCAAGAGCGCGCAAAGCCCGGAGAACCAGAACATTCCGGCGCTCGGCCGCATTCAGGTAGTTCCGCACGCCATGGCTGTACCAGGCAAAGAACGGCCGTATCGCCCTGACGAGGGCCGAACCGACTGTGCCGCGAAGGGTTCTCGGAACCGGCGGTTCGCCGCCTACAGCATCTGCCCGTGCCGCAGTGGCTTGCTGTGCATCCTCGGCGTCGGCAAGCCACTCGCCGAACGTTCTACAATGCCGGCGACCTTCGTGCCGCCCTTGCCCTTCCCAGTGCTCGGCCGCAGTTATGACACCCCGCCGCACGAACTCGGCGACATCCGGATTCAGCGTCAGATACTCCTGCTCATCAAAGCCGGTCGCCGATGCATCTGGGTCTTCGACGCTCGCGGTCGCTGAGGGTGCTGAGACTGCGGGCGTGCTCATGCGCGCCACGTTAGCGACTGCTGATCTTACCTGTGCTTTCAAATCGGCGTTGGATAAATCTCGGCTGACGGAGCCGTTCATGAAGCTTCCAAAGTCGGACCTTCCATCGAGTCTATTTCCCGGAGTCTAGCACGCGAATACGGGCCGCGCCCCCGCCGAATTCGCCGCTCCGAGCACCGGGCGAGGGTGTTGGCTCCAACGCATTTACGTGAAGTACTATGTAGGTCTATCCTTGTGAAACCGTTGCGCGGTCGCAACGGAAGATCAGTTTTTTCCAAACTGGAACGCGGTTGCGCGGTTTCAGGACCACTTTACGTGTAAATGGTAGAAGCTCGATGAGAATCCTCCTGTGTCACGAGCGGCTCCTGTTCCGGTTCGGTGCCGACAGAGTGATGATGCTGATCGCTCGCGGCTTACGCGAGATGGGACACGAGATTGTTACTCTTGCCAACCGCTTCGACCGGCATATCGTGGAGACGTTCGCCACCAGAGTCCTTGAAGTAGATCCATACAGTGGCAATTATGCCGGGCTGGACGAATATGCCAGCTCCTGGATTCGCGATCGGTGGGATTTGCTTTTTCCTACCGGGTCGGAGCCGCACATCGTTTTGCACGGTGGCTGGCCTTTTTTCTCCGCAATTCCGTTCTTCCGGTCCCGGTCTGTTCCGGTTGTTTTCATGGATCACGGAGTTGTTCCGAGCGAAGGCTTTTCCGAAGGACACGCAGCAGTTCTGGCCCGCTTGAAGCAGTTGCGGCGGGAACACCTTAGGCACTGTTCGTTGATTACCGCCGTCAGCGACTTCATCATCCGGACT
>DASQEG010000672.1:0-7568 GCA_035633775.1 Bryobacteraceae bacterium | reverse complement strand
GCCGCCGCATTCTCCATGTACGAGAGGTACTGAGCCGTGATCTGCGCGATCGGTATGTCGTAGATATTGATCTGGCTGTTCCGGATGAGATCAAGGAGCAGATCGAGCGGCCCTTCATACTCGGCCAGCTGGACATTCAGGGGCGAAGACACTACTCGGTCAGCGTAGCATGCGGTCTTCCGTGAAGAATTCCTCTTGGACACCCCGCACACGCCCGATAAGGTGCTCGAGTAACGCATGGAAGCCAAGACCTTCAGCAGCGCGATTTGTAAGCAGGATTACCGAGAAACCGGCACTGAGGCGCATTGCCGGCGAGTCGCCGCCTGGACCGAGGAGCTCTGCCGCGCGACCAAGCGAACCAGGGATGAAGCCAACGCCTTGGCGGAGGCCGCAAAGGCGCATCACTATCCCGACGTGATGAGCGGGACCACCATGGCGCGCATCTGCAAGGATCTGGGCGTCAGGCCGCCTGACCAGGTCGAGTCCTCAGAAGAGCTTGCACATATGATTCTGGCGCAGTTCCGCGGCTTCTCTCAGGGCAACAAGCGAGTGGTCGAGCTGTCGATGATCCTCGAAGCAGCAAATCTGATCGACGAAGAACTGGAGTACGCGCCTTTTGCTGACGCTCTCGTCGGCGGCACCGGCAAGGAGCACCAGCACCTTTCGGCGCTGATGCAAAAGCTCCGGCTCGCCAATCTCAGGCATCTGGATGAGATCATCCCGAGGCTCCCTGTCTATCCCGTGGCTGCCACGCAGCTTTACCGCCTGCTCTGCTCGGACGAGTTCGACCTCGCGGCGGCAGCTCAGGCTGCGAGCCGGGATCAGGTGATCGCGGGTAAGCTGATTAATGCTGCGAACTCAGCGTTCTACCATCCGCGCGAGCGCATCAACAGCCTGGAGCGGGCCATCCTCTATATAGGCACGAACGATGCCCGGCGGCTCCTGTTGGCGACCAGCATTCAGCCGCTGTTTTCAGCACCGAAGTTGAAAATGCTTTGGGAGCACGCTGTCTATGCGGCCCAGGTGGCCGAACGAATCGCCGTGGCTACGGGCGGACGCGTAGACTCAGCTGAAGCATTCCTGTCCGGCTTGCTGCACGATGTCGGCAAACTGGCTATTGCGCAGCTGCCGGCTGGTGTGATCAAGGCAATCGACCGGCTTGTATCCAGGGGTTGCCAGCCTGCAGCTGTGGAAACAGTCGTTTGTGGGTTCGATCACGCCGCTGCCGGTGAGCACGTCCTGCGGCACTGGAACTTCACCGATGAAATCGTTCAGGCGATCCGCCACCATCACCAGCCTGAACGGACGACTTCGCGCCTCGCCTCGGTTCTGTACCTGACTGAGTTTTGGACGGACTCTGAAGAGGATCTGCCTTCGCAGGCACGATTGACGGTGGCCCTCGAACAGCTTGGGCTTACGGCCGAGGAGCTGGACCAGCTCCTGGCCGAAGAACAGGGCGCCCTTAAGGTCCTGTCGGACGCGTAACGTAAGCTCGGCCCTTCCAATGGGACGGCTGTCCGGAAATTAGACGGAACAGTGCGGCCCACTGCAGCACGAGCAGCACTGTGACTCCGACTGGGTGTAGCAGGACAGAACGCAGCGACTGACGGAAACGAATGGCTCCGGCGAGCCGTGTCGCGAGCCCGAGTGCGACCGCAAGGCCCGCGAGAGGACTGCCGACGGGCAACAGCAACCACGGCAATACCTGGCCGCCGAGCAGAAGAGTTGTGAATACGGGAAGGCGCGTCGGCGCGGCCATGCCTTCGGTCGCGTTCTTCGACAGCCCGTGCCATACATCCGCCGCAGTTCGATACATACGGCAGGTAGCCACGTCCGTTGCGTCGAACAAGTCAGTACGGAAACCGGTCGAGCGGAAGAGCTTTGGCAGAGTCAGCCCATCATGCAAAGTCCGCCGGATGCCTGAGTGCCCGCCGCAGGTTCGGTATGCTTCGCGCCGCACCATGATCAATTGCCCGCATCCGGCGGCAAATCCCGGGTTTCGGAACCGGCGCATGAATGGCACCGGTAAAAAACCGAGCAGCACGAAGTGAATCAGCGGGATCAGCAGGCGTTCCAGAAACGTCCCGGTTAGCTGGCGCGGGAAGCCACTGATCAAATGTGCCTGTGTAGCATCCATCCACGCAGCCATCCTGGCCAGGGCGTACGGTTCGAGCCGAACATCTGCGTCGATGAAGCAGAGCGTGTCGCGAGTAGCCTGACCGCCCAGCGTGTGACAGGCATACTGCTTTCCGCACCAGCCCTCCGGTAAGCCGGAGCCTTGAACTATACGTACCCGGCCGTCCTCGGCAGCTATCGCGGCGACGATCGCCGCAGTCTCATCGGTCGAGCCGTCATCGAGGACGATCACCTCAAGGTCAACACTCTCGGATGCCAGAGCCGAGCGCAGCGCCGCTGCGATCGTCGCTTCTTCGTTCCGCGCGGGGATCAGGAGAGACACCGATGAGGCGCCTCGCTTCCAGTTCCGGGGCAACCTGCGATAGACGAACAAATTGATCGCACTAAGCACTGCCGGAATTGCGGCGAGCACCAGCGCAGCCCATAGAAGCAGTTCCATTGTTAGTGAGTTCCGTGAGCGCGATGAAATCGCTCGCCCCTCAGCGCGGCCCGGGCAAGTCTCCAGAGGTCATAGACACCGCCCATGCCTTCCCGTCCGTGTAGCACGACACCGTAATCCGTCAGTGTCCTGGCAATCACATCGGAAGCCAGTGTGTCCTGCGTCTGCTCGAGGGCTCTGGCCATGCAAGCCGTCCACTCGCACGGGGAACGTTCAACGTGCGCGAGTCCGGTCAACGGATCACCGAACCTGACCGCGACTTCGGCGAACTTCTCTTCCCCGAACACATATTCCACAGCGACCGGAAGCACGCGAACGCGCCCGTTCAGCCGGCGCATGAGGTGCCCTATTCCAGGCTTTAGCACGACCGGTCGGACGCGCGGATCCGAAAACGTGCCCTGAGCGGTAACCCACAGCACGGCGTCCTGCGATTGCAGGATGGCCTCACCGTTCCGCAGAAACGCAGCCGCGCCCGCAGCTCGGTCCCTCTGGACAGCGAAGAATCCAAGCTTGCGAAAGAACTTGTACTTCTCCAGCGCATCGGCGTCGATGGGCGCATAGTGCCGGCGCGCAGGAGCGAGGTGCAAAGCCAGCGTGAGTGCCACCAGAGGGTCCCACCAGCCTGGATGGTTCATGACCACCAGCAGGGGCTCGCCCGGACTATTCTCCAGATGTTGTGCGCCCGCGACGCGTACTGCCCGAAAGTGTCTGGGCAGATACCAATCGACATAGGCTCCGAAGAAACGCAGCAGCCTGCGATCGACGTGGGGCGGTTCTACGCGCAGGTCACGCATGCGGTTCGTTCCGGTACCGCAACTCTGTCGTGGTCCAGTGTGTCCGCGGCAATCCAGCCCGACATCATCACCATCGGCATTCCAGGACCGGGATGCGCGGCCCCGCCTGCGAGATACAGGCCTTCAACGTCCTTGCTTCGGTTCGCCGGCTTGAATGCTCCCGTGAAACGTCCGTGCGACGCAATGCCGTAAATGGCGCCGTTCAACACCCGGTACCGATCGTGAATGTCCTGCGGAGTTAAGGTCTCCTCAACCACAATGTGATCCTCCAAATCCTCCAGGCCGGCGGTTCGTGACAGTTTATCCAAAATCGTGCGCCGGTATGCGGGCAGCATTCGCTTCCAGTCGTGGTGAGGTCGCAGGTAAGGCGTGTGAACCAGAACGTAGAGCGCTTCGCAGCCTTCAGGCGCCACACCTGGCTCGGTGATCGATGGCGCCGCAAGGTAGCAAGTTGGATCGGGAGCAGGTTCGCCGCGGCGGTAAATGTAGTCGAACTCCTCGTGCGGATCGCGGGAGAACACAAAGTCGTGGTGAAGCAGTTGCGGATAGCGCTTTTCGAGGCCCAGGTACAAGACCACACCTGAACAAGCCGCTTCATAAGACCGGCGTTCATCGAACCGTTTGGCAGGTTGGCCGCCCACGAGTTCGCGATGCGTACGGACCGCGTCAGAATTGGAAACAACCGCGCTGGCCTCAAATGTCTCACCGTCCGTCGTGACCACCGCGGTTGCACGACCTTCGACAGTGATGATCCTCTCCACCTCTACGCCGGTTCGGAACTCGACATCGAGTTCGTTTGCCAGCTTGCGCAGAGCACGAGGTACGGCTGCCGTTCCGCCGCGTGGATACCAAACGCCCTCATCGGTCTGCATGTGCGCGATGGCGCATAAGATGGCCGGGGACGCTTCGGGCGACGAGCCGATGTACTGCGTGAAATGGTCGAGCAACTGCGCGAGCCGTCGGTCGGGAATGAAGTCACGGATCGTGCCCGCCACGGTGCTCCCCATGCGCATCTGCATAAGGTCACGAAGGACAGAGATCTGGAAGGTTCCACTGAAATCAAACGTGTCGCCGATGCCGCCCACGGATCGCCAGAAGAAGTACTTGTCTGAGATCTCATGGAGGCGCTTCGAGAGATCAATGAAGCGCGCATAGCCCTCAGCAGAGCTCGGTGCGACCGTTTGCAGATACTGCTGCATCGCCTCCTGCTTCTGGTGCAGGTCAAGCACTGAGCCGTCATCGAAGAAACACCGCCACTGCGGGTCGAGAGGGATGAGGTCAATCGCGTCTTCCAACCGCTGCCCCGCCTCGGCAAAAACACGTCGCAGCACTGAAGGAACCGTCAGGATCGTAGGGCCCATATCGAAACGGAAGCCACGCCGTTCCAACACCGCGGCCTTGCCCCCGAGCCATTCGTTCTTCTCAAGCACCGTCACACGATAGCCGCGCGCCGCCAGGGTACAGGCCGCTGTGAGGCCGCCGAGCCCAGCACCTACCACCACCACTGGTTTCGCTTTATCGTTCATTGTTTGGACTCCTTCCCTGCACTGCTGTGCCATAAGCCGCGGATTCGGTCTGCCAGCGAGCCGCCATGCGCCATTCGAATGTACTTGCCAAATAGTCCAGGGTCGGCTGGGCGATCAAGATGCGGCAGCCAGCGCCCGCGCCGGATGGTAACCGCCTTAACGGCCGTCATCTCGAGCAATCCTTCGGCTCCCCGTGTCGTACCGAATCCGCTGCGGCCTCGTCCACCGAACGGCAGCCGCGGATCGGCAGTAGGAACGATCATGTCATTGATAACGACAACCCCGGCTCGAATGCGGGAGGCAATCTCCATCGCCTGGCGCTCACTCCCGAAGACGGCTGCTCCCAGCGCGTAGCCTGAAGTTGACGCTTCGCGAATCGCCTGTTCTGTGGAGTGAACAGGCGTGAGCGGGAGAGCGATTCCGGCCGCCTGCATCCGTCGTTCCAGCGCACCCGCGATGTCGTTCCATGCCAAAACGTGCTTTGGCGCGATGCAGGTCTCGCCACCGTTGAATTGCATGCCGAACCGCAGTGCTTTCACTACCCGGTCGAGATCTGCGGAAGGCAGCACGAAAACCGCGTCTTCGCCGGAGAGTTCCATGACGGAGGGAATTCCGAGTTCCGCGAGGCGCTTCCCTACTGCCCGCCCGGCGCCTTCGCCACCCGTGAGGAACACCTTGTCGATCCTGCCCGAGTCAATCGCCGCGTAAACTTCGTCAGTGCTCTCGCCGGTCACGCGCAGCAGTGCGGGATCGAGACCGCTGCGGTAAAGAGTTTCGACGAGCAACCTACAGACGGGCAGCGCGGCACGGCCAGGTTTCAGGACGACAGCATTGCCGGCCGTCAGCGCTTGCACGACCTGCACGGCGGCAAGAAGCAATGGATAGTTTGAGGGCCCGATAACGAGGACCATGCCAAGCGGCTCGCGGCGAATCTCGAGATCTACGCCGGAGAGCCACAGCGGGCGCCCCACCGATCCGGGCTTTCTCGACGCCAGTATATTCTCTGCCTCATCTTCCAGAAAGCGGCAAGCCTCAAGCAAAGGCAGGACCTCCGCTATCAAAGTCTCACCTGCGTTCCGACCGGCAGCCTCAGCGAAGCGTTCCGCGGAGCTGGCCGTGAGATTGCGAAACCGGCGAATCGCGCCTAGCCTGGCGCGCACGGGTAAAGCCGCCCAGCGTACCTGGGCCTGCTGTGCGTCGTCCATTACCGCATTCTGCGGCAACTTCGTCGAGACTGCCATCACGCCACTCGCGACACAGCAATAGCCGGCTCATCTTCTCGCAGTCCGGCAGGCACGCGTCCCCCAAGATCCTCGATGAGGAGGCGGCTCGATATCCGCGCGGATTCGAAGATCACAGGCAGTCCACTGCCTGGATGAGTCCCGCCGCCGGTGAGATAGACGCCCTCAAGATCCTCAACGCGATTGCGAGGGCGCAGGTGGAGCATCTGACGCAGGTTATGCGCCAGATTGAACGTCGCACCGCGGAAGATATGGAAATCAGACTCCCACGTCTGAGGCGTCACGATGCGCTCGAACCGAATGCGCTTTTCGACATCATGCACGCCAAGCTTCGCGAGTTGCCTCAATGTAAGTTCCCGATACCGGGCAGTCTCCCGAGTCCAGTCCACGTTGTCATGCAGATGCGTCACCGGTACCAGAACGTACAGAGTACTCATGCCCGGCGGCGCGAGCGTGCTGTCCGTTACGGAAGCATTCTGCACATAGAACGACGGATCCTCGGAGAGTACGTGCCTGATCTCAATCTCGTCCAGATTGCGCTCGTAATCCTTGGAGATGTAAATGTTGTGGTGGGCTACGTTGTCATACCGGCCCTCAACCCCGAGATACATCATGAACGTCGAGCAGGAGAACTTTTTCTTCTCGATGTTGCGATCGGTCCAGCGTGAACGCAGACCGTTCGGAACCAGTTCCTTCATCGCCTGCGCGAAGTCTGCGTTGATCACCATGGCATCGCAACGGTAAGTGCCGCGATCCGTTTTAGCGCCCACGGCCCGTTTCCCGTCGAACAGGATCTCGCGTACAGGTTCATTCAGATGAATACGGACACCAGCTTCTTCGGCCACCTTCGCCATGTTGGCGGTTACAGCGGAGCAGCCGCCCTGCGGATGCCATACACCGGATTCGTACTCAAGGTATGACAGTATCGAGAACAGACTCGGGCACCGGAACGGAGACATCCCCAGGTACTTCGACTGAAACGAAAAAGCCAGCCTGAGGCGCGGGTCACAGAAGTAGTTGGCCAGTTCCGAATCAAGCGAGCGCCACGGCCTCAGCAGCGGCAGCATTCGAACCATCTGCGGCGACAACACATCGCGCCAACTCAGGAACGGTGACTCGAGACAAGGACGAAAGCGCTCGAGCTTCTCCCGGTTATCCTGCAGGAAATTCCGAAATTTAGGTCCTTCGCCCGGGCACAGCCTGGCGATGGCGCGCTCCATTTCTTCCACGCGCGGTGTAGCTTCCAGCTCGCCGCCGGATCCGAAGATCAGTTTGTACTGCGGGTCGAGCCGACTCATCCGAACTTCTTTTGCCAGATCACGACCTGCGGTGCGGTAGATCTCTTCGAGTATTCGAGGATAGAGAAAGAACGTCGGGCCGATATCAAACCGAAAACCGTCACTTACGATAGAGGAAGTCCTGCCTCCTACGC
>DASQEG010000671.1:0-2806 GCA_035633775.1 Bryobacteraceae bacterium | reverse complement strand
CCCCCGGAGGCTTCGGATTTCGCAGAGCTGCGTCGTACGACATAGCTGCTCCTGCGGGACCTTCTGACCGCAGTTGCAACTGGCGAATCGGAAACGTCAGCGGCTTGCGTGCCGGATCGCGCGGTAACACCATCAGCGTTGCATTTCGAATCAGGACGTCTTCAATCCGAACAGCAGGACCATCAGGCGCGCCCGAGGAACCCGGGGCTGGATCTGGCGTTACACTTCGCTGACCTTTCGGCGGTACACGAATTTCCATGTTGTCCAGGATCACGTGGCGTACAAGAGGTTTGCGCTCCCACAAAGTTCCCAAATCAACTTCGAACGAAAAGCGACCGATGGTGAACAACGGCTGAGCATCCACAGCTCCCTTGCGCCTCATAGAGATTCCGGCGCCCTCGACGCGCACGGATGTGCCCGCACCTTTGCTCATAACCATCTTCAGTGGCGAGGCCTTGGGCACGCGTATCTTCAGTTCCTGCAAGCGAACGTCAGCCTCGAAACGCTGGCTGAGGTACTCGACCGCCTGCTCGCGAATAAATGGCTCAAACCGCCGGGACAGAACAGACGCAGCAATGGCGAGACCGCCCACTACAGTGATTGCTGTACCAGCAGCTACGCCTATCCAGATTTTCTTCTTCTTTGTCACGATGACAACCCGTCATAGACGGAGCAACCTGCCAGGAGATTTCCGGGCGAGACATAATTTACGAATGACATCGATCCGAGCACTGCTGGCGTCGGCTGCTTTGCTGGCAGCCGCAGGACGGCCGCCCGACATTCCGTTCGAAAAGCATCAGCTCGATCTGGGAGCAAACGAAACCTGTGCCATCGCCGACATAAATGGCGACAAGCGCCTCGACATTGTTTCTGGTGAGAACTGGTTCGAGAACCCCGGCACCGTGAGCGGCGCGTGGACAAAGCACCGCTTTCGTGAGTTGAGCTTCAGCAACAACTACGTCGATGCCTTCAGTGATCTGATCGTGGATGTAAACCAGGACGGGCTTCCGGACGTCGTCACCGCCTCATGGTTCAGCCGGCGGCTGGCGTGGTACGCAAACCCCGGCAAGGCTGGGGGAACGTGGAAGGACAGCACAATCGATTCAGGTCACCCGATCGAGTTTGCGTTTCTGGTGGACCTCGACAACGATGGACAGGCACGTGAAGTCCTACCGCAATTCGGCTCCGACAAGGCGCCGCTGGCCTGGTATGAGTTGAAGGACGGCGCATTTCAGAAGCACGTAATCAGTCCGCGCAGCTACGGTCATGGGATCGGAGCCGGTGACGTGAATAAAGACGGCCGCAACGCCGTACTAACTCCGGCCGGCTGGCTGGAAGCTCCCGCAGATCCGCGCAGCGCTGACTGGAAGCTGCACGAGGGCTTCCCCAAAGGCACGCAACTGGGCTTTCTCCATGTGATGGACGTAAACGGCGACGGCCGCAACGATGTGCTCACGTCACACGGTCATGACTACGGCGTGTTCTGGTTTGAGCAAGGAGCCGACGGGGCGTGGACCAGACGAATGATCGACGACAGCTGGTCCCAGGCTCATGCTTTGACTCTGGCCGATCTGAATGGCGATGCAAAACCCGACATTATTACGGGAAAGCGGTACATGGCACACAACGGACGGGACCCGGGCGAACGTGAGCCTCTCGGCATCTACTGGTACGAGCAAATGACGGGCGTGGACCCGGGCAAGGCCGAGTGGGTACGCCATGTCATCGACTACGGGTCACGCACGGGTGCAGGGATGCAGATACCGGTCGCAGATCTCGATGCCGACGGCGACCTCGACTTCGCCGTTGGGGGCAAGAGCGGCTTGTTCGTATTCGAGAACCGCAGTAAAATCGGACCGCGCAAGGAAGTCAAAGTCGTACGTTGAGCTGTATGAAGACCTGACGGCGTGGCGCGAGTGCAGTGGCAGAGAACAGCCCGCTGAAGTTGATCACGTTCAGCCGATCAGTAAGGTTCCGGACCGAGATCTGGAGCGAGGCAGACGGATGCATCTGCCAGCCTGCCCCCGCGTTCACCGAGAGGTTTGGATCCAGCCGCTCACGCTTCAAGTCAACTCGCCGCAATATGGCTTCGGGAACCGCGTCGAGATCTGCATCTTCCTGAAGTTCGACCGGCAAGCCGCTCCCGAAATTGAGGCCGCCCAGCAGCCAGAGCCTCGCGCCGAACTGCACGCGGGTCTGGGCGGCGAGCGTGTGCCGCTGGTCCTGCGAGACAGGAAAGGTCACAACGTCGAGCCTGAGCTCTTCGGCTTCGCTGCCTTCAATGAACAGCCCGCCGGTCACCGGCGACGTTGCCGTACCCCTCATGTTCGCGTAGCTGATCCACCCGCTTGCAGCCTTCCAGCGCGGCACATCGAGACGCACCTCCGTTCCGCGAATGCTGGCGGACTTGAAGGTGATGGGAAAGGAAATGCCGGTGTTCAGGAAGACATCGTCGTCGGCGAAGTTGCGAAAGCGCCGCCAGTAGTGCCTTACGTCGATGCGGAACTTGTCGGAGAACGCATGTCGCACGCCCAACTCGTAGAAGTTGCCCTTGCTGGCCGGAACCGGAAGAGCTCCTTCGATGTCGTCGAGATCGAAAGTGGTGGCAGCGCTGCTCAGCAGCAGGTTCTCAAGCGGGGGTGGCTGAAACACCCTGTCGTACGACGCTCGGAGCAACAGCTTCGGACCCGGTAGCCAGTAACTCGCTGCGGCACGAGGGCTGAGGGCGGTCTCGCGTATCAGCATCCTGTGCCGGTCGACGCGAAGTCCGAGGTTGGCGGCAAAGTGGCCGTGCCGGACGTGGTCC
>DASQEG010000670.1:0-5834 GCA_035633775.1 Bryobacteraceae bacterium | reverse complement strand
GGGCAGCGGAAGGTCGCCTGTTGTCCAAACCATGATCCTGCGATTGAACGGATCGCTGACATACAGGTTCGTACCGTCCCAGGCAAGCGCCATCGGAGTACGCACCGAGTCAGCAGATGACAGCCGCCGGGCGAGCGAGTTTGGATCACCCGTGGCATCGAGGTTCAGAGTGGCAGTTGGCTGACCGAGAATGATATCGGCGGGCTGTCCATTTCGGGTTGGGATCGTGTTGTAGACGAGGACGCGGTTGTTGCCTCCATCGGCAACGAAGAGCTGCTTGCCGTCGGAGAGCGCGAAACGCGGGAAGTTTAACGTCGCCTCGCAGAGTTCAGGATATGTGGGGTTGCCGTTCGCAGCAGTGCCGTTTGACTGGCAAAGGAATTGCGAGTTGTTCGCGTTCTGGGCGGGCCGGTCCTGCGTGCTGGAGGTGTCGGGCTGGCCCAGTGCGAAGTCGGCAGGCTGCGCGTTGCGGGTGGGCAGGCTGTTCCAGACGAGCACCCTGTTGTGGCCCAGGTCGGAGACAAAAACCCGATCGGAAGGATCGACCGTAACGGAAACAGGATTCAGGAGATTCGTTGCTGTTGCGTTGAACTGCGCTCGCGTAAGGTCGACCTCGACGAAGGTCGTCATGTCGGGTGCACCGAGGACCAGAGTGGCAGGAGCGCCGTTCGCGCGCGGAATTTCGTTCCACATCAGCACCCGGTTGTTCTGTGTATCGGCCACCCAAAGCCGGCCGCGCTGGTCGATCCACACACCCTGCGGACCACGGAGTCCACGTTCATTCACCTGGCTGCCGTTGCCTGCATTGATGGCGGTGGCATTGAAATCCTGCTGTCCGATGACAACGTTCGCAGGCTCGCCATTGCTCGTCGGGATCGACGTCCAGATCAGCACGCGGTTGTTGTCCGTATCGGCAACCGCGAGCACTCGTCCATCGGTCGCGACAGCCGTAGGCGTGCGGAAGCTCCTTGCCCCTGTGCCGATCTCTGTCTTCTCGAAATCAGGCTGGCCGAGTACTGTGTCGGAGGCTCCTCCGCAGAGCGGGCAACGGCGCGCTTCGTCCCACGGAATAGAAGCGTCAGCACCTGGAAGGTCCGTCGAAACGTTGCGATAAATCAGAACGCGGTTATTTTGTGGGAACGCCTGAACGCGGCTGCCATCAACGACGAACAAAGTATCGTTGGCCAGAGCGAGTCCGCTCACAGATCCCACGAGGACCTGACTGGCGCCGGGCTCCTGGCGAGTGAATGTGCGCTGGCCGATGACGGCGCGAGCAGCCTGCCCGGTCACGAACTGCTCTGCAGGCAAGGCTGCGCCTGCCGCAAGCAAGAGAGCTAAATACTTCATATTTCGGGAAATGTGAACCCTCAGTATATCAATCTCCTGAGACGCACGTCCGGGCTATCGCGTTCCTGCCGGCGGCGGTACCACATGGTCGACGCCCTTGCGAATGCCATAGTCCGAAGGCAGCTCCTGCCACGGCTGTCCGGTCCGCGAGTTCCAGTCCCAGACCACACGTCCATCCTTGAACGTCATCTCCGGGTGGAGCCGCTGCCGGGACCGCACGCTCGCCCCAGCCTCGTCGCGAAACGCGAAGTCACCTTCCATCAACCGGAGCACTGCGACGTCCGCCACAGCCCCAGGCGTGAGATGACCGAGATCGTTGCGGCCGATAGCGCGAGCCGGGGCGTCTGTCGACCGGACGAGTACCTCTTTCAGAGGCATACCCAGCGCCAGCAGCTTCGACATGGTGGTCGGCATATCCATCATTCCTGCATTCATGCTGCCGGAGTGCAGGTCAGTCGAGATTGTGTCGGGCCAGAAACCCTGAGCAATCGCGGGAACGGCGTGGCGCATGACGAAACTGCCGCCGCCATGGCCGACATCGAAGAGGACTCCTCGCTTTCGTGCCTCTGCCAGGTATGGATAGAGCTTGCCTTTTGCGTCTGCCCACGGCACAGGGCCACGGAACATATGTGTGCTGATATCGCCCGGCCGTAGCCGCTGAGTCACGAGTTGCCAGTACGGGCGCTCGGTCCGGAACCAGCCGAAGTCGACCATGATGGGGATGCCAGCTTCCTTACCGGCTTCAATCGCTCTGTCCACGCTGGTCCACGCAGCGCCTTCGAAGTGCGCGCTCTTGATTCCGACCACGACATCTTTATGCTGGCGCGCGACCGCCGCCGTCTTCGCCGCAATCATGTCCTGGGTGTCCTGCTCGACGAGATTAGTCATCATGCCGTATCCGGCTATGTTCAGCATGGCCAGGATGCGAGTCTGTGCCCGGTCAATCACCGTCGCGCGAAACTGCGGGAAGTTGCGGTATCCCGAGCTGCCCGCATCGACCATAGTGGTCACGCCCGTGCGGAAGCTGATCGTGTCCGGCTGAACGCTGTTGTCTCCCGCCCACGCATTCGGCACAAGAGACGTATGGAAGACGTGCACGTGGATGTCGATCAGCCCCGGCACCACGTACAGCCCCTTCACGTCGATGACTCGTGCGGCGCGGGCTGGCTCGATCGCGGGTGCGACGGCAGCAATGCGGCCCGCCCGGATCGCTACATCGCGCACTCCGTCGACGCCGTTGCGGCCGTCAACGACATGGCCGTTGTCCAGCAACAGATCGAATTCAGCCTGCGCGGACACTTTGAGCACGCAAGCAAACAACAGCAGCAGGGGCATACGCATGGAGAACATGATCTCGCAGCAGGAAGTTCTACGGTTCAAGGACGCAGATGTCGCGCAGGTTTCGATACTCTTCGGCGTGATCGAGGCCGTAGCCGACAACAAACTCATCGGGCACGGTGAAGCCTACATAGCTCACTTCAACTGGCCTCATGCGCCGTTCCGGCTTGTCCAGCAGCGTCGCTATCCGGATGCTGCGCGGGTGCCTCTGCGCAAGCACCTGTGTGAGGTAGGTAAGCGTGACCCCGCTGTCGACGATGTCTTCGATGATAAGAACATCCGTGCCCTCAATCGAGGTATCGAGATCGCGCGTAAGCCGGACCTCACCGGAACTCGTCTTGCCTTTACCGTAACTGGAGATGCCGATGAAGTCCATTCGCACGGAGCGGTCGATCGCACGCGCAAGGTCGGCACAGAAGATCGCAGCGCCTTTCAGGATGCAGAGGAGGTAAATCGGCCGCTCTTCTGAGTAATCGGCGGTGATCTGCCGGCCCATTTCGGCGATGCGCTCACGGATCTGTTCAGCAGAAATGAGAACGCGCAAGTCGCCGGCGTGCATCAGCCCTAGTCAGCCACTCGGAGACGGTTACTCGGCGGACCCATGTGAATGTGCGGGGCGGTCGACTTGCCGCGCACCGCCGCACGGAAGGCAAAATACGGGAGCCGGAGGCGGCGGAGGTAGTTGACAAGCCACACGCCTTCACGCTGGTCGGGGTTCAGGGCAACGTCGACACGACCGCGATGGTCGAAGCCGAGTGCGCGATGCGTGGCCGTCTCGCCGCGAGCACTGACGGGAAGCGGGCGGTGGAACTGCAGCTGAAATGCGTTGGCTACGCGGGCGAAATCAACTTCGGTGAAAACTCCCCGCCCGTCGAAGCGCTCGATCATCCGGCGCGGCATCGAGGGCGCCACGTCCGTGTCGGCTTCCTCTTCAGCGCGTGCATACTGTTCCAGCTCGTCCAGCAACCGGGAGCGGAAGTGCGCGAGATCCAGGGCCTTCTTCCGGAACTCCAGATCTTCAACCAGGGCCGCGAGTGTGGCACGAGCCATCACACCCTCTGCGACCAGCTGGCGTGCCTGCTCATACCGCTCGGCCTGCCGGTCCACCAGGCGCTGCGCAGCCGCAATCATCTCGGCAGCCTGCTCTTTCGTGAAGTCTTCAACGCGCACGGTGCCGTAGAGTGTACGCCGCAGCACCATGTTGTCCTGCGCGTCAGCGAGTTCGGCCTGAGCCTGCTCCAGCCTCGCACGCGGAATTGCACCAGCTTCGGCCATCTGCCGCAGGCGCTCGACTTCCATCTGCTTGAGATCGGCCAGATCCAGGGCAGGCGCTGATAACTGCTCAATCTGCTTCGGTTTGCCCACTTCGGCGGGCTGCGCGTGAAGCGTAGCCGCGAGCGCGCAAAGAATCAGAGTGTAGCCAAATGCACGCACCGCTATTATTGTAGTACGATACGGTCAGGAGGGCACCATCCGCCAGCACCCCGACGACCTCCTCGGAGGTCAGGCCCCTTCAGAGACGGCGGAAGTCTCTGATCCTGTGTGGCTTACAGCAGTCCGCGCCGCGCAGTCGAAGAAAGCTTTGGACATCGTGGTTCTCGATCTTCGCGAGATCACCAGCCTTGCCGACTACTTCATCATCTGCACCGGCACTAACGTTCGACAGAACCAGGCCGTCAGCGATGAAATTCACCAGAAGGTGAAGGAGCGCGGCGATCTTCCCATCAGCATCGAAGGATATGAGAATGCCGAGTGGGTTCTCATCGACTACGGCGACGTCATCGTCCACATATTCCTTGACCGCACGCGCACCTACTACGATCTCGAACGGCTGTGGCGCCATGCCCGCCGAGTCGAAGTCCCGCCGGAACCGGTCGCAGCCTGAAGATTGAGCGGCCTAATGCCGCTCGATCTTAAGTTCGTGTGGGGCTGGAGGACGCGGAGGCCGGGGCGGATCCAGCAGAGATCCCTTGCGTACCAGCACGTCGCCGCGCTCGGTCTGAATGGTCACCGAGGGTCCTGAGCCCACCTGGCCTGCCAGAACCGACCGCCGGTCCTTACCGCCATCGCCCTCGACGAGTCGCAGGGCGCCCTCAAACTCGTTGTGGATAGAACCGTGCTCGGCTACGGCACGGAGTTCGAAGGCTGCTTTTTCCGGCAACACCAGCTCGATGTTGCCCGAGTTCGTGGTCGCGGCAATCGGCGGCAAAGGAACTCTGCCGGGGCGCAGCTCCACATCGCCGCGCTCGACCTTCAGCTCGAGACCTTCGCTGAATCCACTGATCTGCACATCTTTGCTTCTCGCGTTGATCACGACCGGTCCGGCGACGTCCTCCATGCTCAGGTTGCCGCGGTTCAGGCGAACCGTGCCGGGGCACGAGGCTATGTGGAACTCGCTTGAGCGACCTCTGCCGCCGCCACCGAACCGCACGGACTTTGTGATATTCCGGAACTGCAGCTCGCCAAAGTAGTTCCCGGCGACCGTCACCGCACCGCCAACGTCCTCGAGGTCGACGTCCTGCCCGTAGCCGCGAAGCTCAACGGAACCCTTGACGCCGGACGCGCGAACAACGTCGCTGGCCTTCGTTTCCACCCGAACCTCACCCCCGATCTGTGACAGTCGGACGCCCGCGTTGTCGCTCTGAATATCAACAGCACCAAGGACCCCGTGGATATCGAAGTCCCCACGCCGCCCGCGGCCCTCAACGCGTACGGACGCGGGCACGACGACCTCCAGGTCCGTGGTCACCACATGGTCATGGGCATGGGTGTCCTGCAGCGAGCGAACAAAGATGACGTCGCCTTCGCGTGAAGCCGAAACGTTGACCGCGCGTGCCGCATTGTCGGCTTCCCGGTTACCGTACGCTCTCACGGTCTTGCGGCCCGATACCCTGACCTCAGCACCGTCGCCTGCCACGACGCGTGCGTTGCCGTAGTGGTTCTCTACGACAACGCGAGCAACTCCGGTTGCTGGTACGCTGACGGTATCTACGGTGTAGTCGTATGCTTTTCCGAATACCTCGACACCCTTCATGCGCAGCCCGACGGGCGGCCAGTGAACTCGCTCGCTGATGGCGTAGACAGCGGAGCCGACGAGGCTAAGCATTACGATCAGCGTCCACTCGCCACCGGACACGCCTGCCAGGGGC
>DASQEG010000669.1:0-1844 GCA_035633775.1 Bryobacteraceae bacterium | reverse complement strand
AAGCAGGAGAACGTCGTGGCGCTCTGTGACGTCAACGAACTGCGGATGAAAGAAGCTCTCGCGATCTTCCCGAATGCGAAGACGCACTGGGACTGGCGCCGCCTCATGGACCAGAAGGACATCGAGGCCGTCATCATCTGCACCGCCGATCACCATCACGCCTTCATTGCCAATTGGGCGATGAACCGGGACATGCACGTCTATTGCGAAAAGCCGATGGGCATCTCCGTGGAGGAGACGCGCGTGCTCCGGGCCAACTACCTGAAGCGTAAAGGTAAGATTGCGACGCAGCATGGCACTCAGCGTCATGCCTATCCGAACTTCGAACGCTTGCGCGAGATGGTGATGGACGGCGCGATCGGCGAGTTGCAAGCCGTGCACTCCTGGGATGCCCGCCAGCTGCCACGGCCGGGTTACCCCAAGGCCGAAGGCCAGCCGCCGGCACATCTGCAGTATGAACAGTGGATCGGGCCCTCACCATACCATCCATACAGCCCGCAGTACTTCGGCGGAACCTCCGGGTTGAACTGCCTGTTCTGGAACATGTACCGCGACTTCGGCGTGGGCCAGATGGGCGACATGGGCGCTCACACAATGGATCTGGTGTGGAACGTGATCGACGCGGGAGCCCCCGTGGCCATAGAAGTAGATCACGAGGTCAGTGACAAGTTTGATCCTGATATCTGCCCGGTGAAGCTGAAAGCCACATTCGATCACCCAAAGAACGCGTGGCGCGGACCGATGCAAGTGGTCTGGTACCAGGGCGGACTAAAGCCGGATAACCCTCGCGGGTACGTAGATGTGTCAAAGATTCCGAACGGGGCTATCTTCGAGGGCACAAAGGGCAGCATCGTGGCCGACTTCACCACGCGCATGCTGTTGCCGAACAACGACGATGGCGACCTCACTTATTACAAGCGCCGTACGCCGGACAAGCTCGAGCGCCTCGTGGGCGGGACAGGTCAGCCGACCCAGGCACAGGGCTCACGTCCGCCCGTGGCGCGCCGGGCCGGTGCTGGCGGGCAGCGTCCGCCAGGGTGGACACCGCCGGCGCCACCTGCGGGACTGAAAGCCTGGCCGAGTGCGACGCCGGGTCCGACCGGCTTCCCCGAGATTCAGATGTATGAAGATCGTGCACCCGTCGCTCTGGCCATCCCGAACGACACCGTCGAGCGATACGCGCGGATGGAGAAGGAGGGTCGTCCGCTGCCTGGGCCCGACGCCTTCCAGCGCGACTGGCTGGATGCCTGCAAGGGAAAGAGCAACAACATCGTAAACGGGACCAGCAGCAAGACGCACTGCGATTTCGACTACTCAGGAACGATGATTGAGCAGATGCTGCTCGGGCTGGTGGCACATCGCGCCGGTAAGCGGCTGGAATACGATCCTGCAACGGGTCGCGTGACGAACCACGCTGAAGCGAACGATTGGCTGAAGCGCAAGTACCGCGACAACTGGACATTGAACGGCTGAAAAGCGCGACGTACGCTGCGGCTCGGAGTTCCTGCTCAGGGCCGCAGCGTACGAATTTCAATGTTTCGAATCGCCCCACCGGTGTTGTAAGAGGCGAAGCCGAACGGCACGGATAGTTCGATTGGACCCGGGCGCAGGCTGATCCTTCGATTCCCCACCTTCAAGTCGTTGACTTTTTCTTCGTCAATCCAGGTTCGAATGCGTTCCTTTGTTACTTCTAAACGGAACTTGTACCAGCGATTCGGTTCGAACTGGAAGTAGGTGCGAGTTTCGTTTTCCGACGCGTCCCATTCGTCAATGCTGGACAAGCCCACGATGTCGCCGCCCCACCCCCCGGCCACAAACGTACAATAACTGCCGAGGTACCGGCA
>DASQEG010000668.1:0-3422 GCA_035633775.1 Bryobacteraceae bacterium | reverse complement strand
CCACGCCGCTGCGCTTTGCGACATCGCCTACCGTCAGGCCTGCGGTGAATTGCTTTGTCATTCCACTTGACCTCAAGTCTACTTGAGGTTTTATCATCCGGGCATGGACCTCGACGTTGGAGTCATCTACGGGAGTATCCGTGAAGGTCGCACTTGCGACCTGGTTGCACGCTGGACTGTGGACCAACTGGAGCAGACCGGCACGTTCAAGCCGCAAGTGATCGACCCGGCGGAACTGGATCTTCCGATTAGTCAGGGGCGCGATAAGCACCCCGCAGTGACAGAACTCACTGCAATGCTGGCGCGCTGCGACGCCTTCGTGATTGTCACGCCTGAGTACAACCACAGCTTTCCCGCGGCGGTGAAGATGGTGGTTGATCACGCATACACCGAATGGCAGGCCAAACCCGTCGGCTTCGTGTCTTATGGCGGAGTGTCCGGCGGACTGCGCGCAGTTGAGCAGTTGCGGCTGGTTTTTGCAGAGCTAAGTGCCGTTACCACAAGGACCACCGTTGGTCTGCCTCAGGTATGGACGCAGTTCGACTCTGAAGGCAAGCTGCTGAAGCCTGCTCCTTTCGAGCGTGCGATGAAGCAGATGTTGAAGGAACTTGAGTGGTGGGGGCGTGTGCTGAAGGCCGGCAGGGAGGGTCGACCTTATGCGGCCGTCGCTTAAAGGAGGATCACATGAGCGAACCAATCATCGTCATCAATACTTTCACGCTGCGGGACGGGATGCAGGACGAGTTTGTTCGCATGCAGGCTGAGTTCGGGAGCCGCCGTCTCGCCGGGGCGGTTCCCGGTTTCCGCGCCAGCAGAATGTATCGTTCGGTAGATGGCTCGCGGGCAACGCTGATCTCCGAGTTCGACTCGGTCGAGAGCCACAAAGCGCTGCTGGCCAGTCCTCACTTCGAGGAACACCGCGAAAAACTACGGCCGTACATCGTTCGTGCCGAACCGGCGTATTACCAACTGGCGTACAAAAGGAGATCTGAAGGTTGATTCGAAAGCTGGTGGACGGGGAAGGATTCGAACCTTCGTACCTCGCAAGGAGGGACAGATTTACAGTCTGTTGGCTTTAACCACTCACCCACCCGTCCGAGTTCAGGAGAGGATGCGCTGAAGCGCGCACCAGACGAATTGTAACACGCGAACGCAGGTGCTAAGCTACAGCCGTTATGCCAAATGGGCCGATGTCCGCGTCAGCCGTTCAGGAATATCGCGAGCGCGGTTTTTACCTCGCACGAGGGTTTCTGACCCGCCAGGAAACGGCCCTCCTCGGGCAATCAGCTCGCGAGGACCGTGACCTCGACAAGCACTCGTTCGGCAGAGGAGATGGCGAGGGTGGGAAGGTTCGGCTGTCGCTTTGGAACCACCCCGGTGACACGATTTACGGCATGGTTGCCCGTTGTGAGTCGATGGTCCGCTCCGCCGAGGCAATCCTTGAAGGCGAGGTCTACCACTACCATTCCAAGATGATCATGAAGGATGCGCGGGTTGGTGGCGCATGGACTTGGCACCAGGATTACGGGTACTGGTATCAGAACGGCGTGCTGTTTCCTCTGCTGACGAGCGCTTTCGTGGCCGTGGATCCAGCGACGCGCGAGAATGGGTGCCTTCAGGTGATCGAGGGTTCGCACAAGCTCGGCAGAATCGAGCATGTGCTGACAGGCGACCAGGCGGGCGCAGACCCGGGCCGCGTCGATGAAGTGCTGAAGCGCCTGCCGCTTATCTATGTCGAGATGGAGCCGGGCGATGTAGTCTTCTTTGACTGCAATACCCTGCACCGCTCCGACCGCAACGAGTCAGATAAGCCGCGGTGGTCAATGATCTGTTGCTACAACGCCGCGCGGAACGATCCGTACAAGGAATCTCACCATCCCAGGTACACACCGCTGCATATCGTCGCCGATACAGCCATCCTGGAGGCCGGAATGCGTCGATTTGCAGATACGACGGCCGATGTGAGCTTTCTTGATCCTGGCGTCGACGTGAGCGCCACTAGTCTCGATAATCAGAGCCCCGCTTGAACCGCCGCGCATTCCTTGCTTCGGCACTGCTGCCGCACGTCTCGGCCCAGAATGTCACGACACGACCCAACTTCCTCGTTGTCGTGGTCGATGACTGGGGTGCAACCGATCTTGGCAGCGGTGGCAGCACGTTCTATCGCACCCCGCACCTGGATCAGCTGGCGACTGAAGGCATGCGCTTCACTCAGGCCTACTCGGCATGCACGGTTTGCTCGCCTTCTCGTGCGGCACTGCTGACCGGCAAGTACCCGGCTCGTCTTCACCTGACGGACTGGATTCCCGGTCAGGATTTCCCATGGGCACGCCTGAGGCCGCCGATATGGAAGAAGTATCTTGCCGCCGACGAGCAGACCATCGCGGAAGCGTTGAAGCCGCTCGGGTATGCGACAGCTTCGATAGGCAAGTGGCATTTAACAACAGCTGATAACGACCCGGCGCTGTTGCCGGAAAAACAGGGCTTCGACGTAAACCTCGCCGGTACTGGCCGGGGACAGCCGCCCAGCTATTTCGCTCCTTACAGGATTCCGACGCTTAACGACGGTCCCAGGGATGAGTACCTGACGGATCGTGAGGTCGATGAGGCGTGCCGCTTCATTCGCGCGAACAGGAATCGGCCTTTCCTGCTGTATCTGCCACATCATGCCGTACATACGCCCCTGCAGGCGAAACCCGAGAAGGTGGCTGCTTACAAAGCCAACGCAAGGCAGGATGCGCCGCAGCGCAACCCTGTGTACGCCGCCATGATCGAAAGCCTCGATGAGGGTATTGGCACGCTGATGAGAACGCTCGGTGCCGAAGGCCTGGCGGAGAACACCGTCGTCATCGTCACAGGTGACAACGGCGGTTATCTCCCGGCCACGGTGACGAATCTGGGACTGCGGAATGGCAAGGGCTCGGCCTACGAAGGCGGAGTGCGCGTGCCTTTCTTGATCCGCTATCCGCCGATGGTGAAGCGCGGTTCCACGTGCGATGTGCCCGTCATAGGATGCGACCTTGCTGCAACAGTACACGACATGGCCGGCCTCAAACCGGCGGGCATGGACGGAGTCAGCTTGAAGCCTCTGCTACAAGGGAAGAAGCTGCGCCGCGAAGCAATTTTCTGGCACTATCCTCACTACCATCTCGGAAGCGCACGACCCTACAGTGCCGTTCGGATGAAGCGTCACAAGCTGATCCTGTTTCACGAGGACAACAGGGTAGAGCTGTACGATCTTGAGGCCGATCCAGAGGAAAAACGCGATCTGGCCGGCAGCACTTCCTCGCTTTCGCGTAAGCTCGAGGGAACTTTGCGGCGCTGGCTGGCTGAAACCGGTGCTCAGATGCCCACGCCGAATCCTGCGTACGACCCGATGAAAGCAGCATTCACCGCAGCCCAGGCACGTGCGAAGGGACTCC
>DASQEG010000667.1:0-3326 GCA_035633775.1 Bryobacteraceae bacterium | reverse complement strand
AAGCTCGACGGCGTTCCAGTTCTGCAGGTGATTCGAATGGGTGGAACTGCGTCCGGCATGCCGTCGGAGACCGAGATGGCTGCACAGCAGGGCAGCGCTCCGTCGCAAGGACATGAGCAGGCGCCTCCTGACGCAGGTGCGGCAGCAGGTGCCGCCGGCGCTGCAGCCGGTGGCCGCCTTGGCGGAAAAATTGGCGGACTGGCTGGTGGTTTGGGCGGATTGGGCGGATTTGGTCGGAAGAAAAAGCAGCAGGATCAGGAAGCTCAGGCTGCGCCACAACACGCGCAGCAGCAGACGCTGCCTCCAGCGGCGCCTCAAAGCGGCAGCGCGTCTGCCAGCAGCGGGCGCACGCCTCCTGGAACGCTCATGGAACTCACGTCGGAACTAAGTTCGTTCTCCTCGGCTCCGGTCGACTCTGCGCGGCTGGACGTCCCTGCAGGATTTAAGCAGATCGAGCACGACATGAGTAAATCGCTGCGTTAGTTTGTCGAACAAGGCTGTGCCGCAACGGGGATTCGCGCGCTCTGACGGGCTCAGCCGTACGCGAAACGGAGCCGACCGGCACCGTTCAAGGGTCGACACCTCGACGCCGTGATCATCGCGTGTGTGTGCTGGTGCCCGACCGCCGTAGTCGACGTCTCTCCTGTACTGGCGCTCAAGAAGGCGCATACTCCCCACAGGACGTCGACTACGGCCATCCATTAGGTGCCTTCACTTCCGCCGGTGAACAGATCCTGCGGCTTATTTCCCGCCTGTGCTATCCCGCCTTACTGGCGGGCAGCGCTTGAGTTTTCTTCCTGGCGCGCACATTCCTGGCGCGCCGCCAGTAGTACCGGAACATCAGGGTCAGCCGCCGACCAATTCGCGAGGAACCGCTTGTATGCACGAACGCTGCCTTCCCTGTTGCCGGCCATCGCCAGCGCGCGTGCCAGGCCCAGTTGAGCCATCGCGTGGAAGGGAGAGAACAGATCGGTTCCGCGGTGTTCGAGGACGCGCTGAAACTCGTGTGCAGCCATCACACCCGAGCGTTGCATCAGGTACGCCTCGCCCCGCAAGTAAATAGGTGCGAGAAGCGCGGCGATGCCGGTTTCGTACGGAACCACTACCCGAAGGTGCTCGATCGCGCGTTCGGACCGCTTCCGGGACAATTCCATGGCCGCCTTCACCGTCGGAAGCAGTATCGAATTGATGATCGTATGTTGCGGATATTCTTGCCGTAATGCGTCAAGAACCGATTCCACCTCGGCCGCCGAACCGCTCAGTGCGAGTGTGAGGGCCGCAGGCAGAATGTGGTCGTAACTCGGACGTGTCCCTAGCAAACGCCGCGCCTGCGTTCGAGCCTTGTCGACATTACCATACAGCAATTCCATAAGACTGGCGTGCGCAAGATAACCTGTCGCTACTTCCGGGAAGTTATTTCGCTTCGCCGAACGAGCTGTCTCGTTATAGAGTTGCCGTGCCTCGCGAACTTTTCCTGCCCAGGCTGCCACTTGTGCTCGCGCCCCGAACGACTCAAATCCCCGCGGGTTGCCACCTACCTGGTGCAAATGCCTCGCGCCCTCCGGTTCCTGACCCGACATGACTGCCAGTTGGTACAGCAGGAGGCGGATCGGAATGGTGTCAACACGCAGTTCCACCGCACGCTCGGCTGTCCTTCCCGCTTCCGATAAACGGCCAAGGCCGCGGTACGCAACCGCCAGGTTTGAATAAGGAAAACCGTGCTGCGGGTTGCGACTTATTGCTTCCTTTGCTTCGTCAAGGGCGCGCTCGAAATGCCCCAGCAGGTTGTGATGAAACGCTAAACCGTTCGGCGGCTGGAACTCACGGGGGAAGCTTTGTTTCCACACCTCCAGTGTCGGAATCACGGCGGACTCATCGCCCGTCACCACGTCGTGGTACTGATACGTGATGTACAGCCGCTCCCGCTGGCTCACGCCGTCTCTGTGCTCGAATGCGAGCTTTGCATAAAGCTTTGCGCGTTCCGGCTCGCCCAGGTTGCTGTATGTGTTTGACAGGCTTGTGTACGCGGCAGCAAAGCGCGAATCCAGTTCGACAGCGCGCTGAAAGAACGAGATCGCTTGAACTTCATTACCTTTTGCTCGCTGACGCTGGCCTAGTGTGTATGCACGAAGCGCCTCGAGCGAAGGCGTTGTGGTCTGCTCGATCGGAGCATCGAATCTCTGAACAGACGTGAGCGATTCACCAAGTGCACGACGGACCTTCGATGCCATTTTCCCGATGGCCGGCAGCACACGCTCCCTGGACTGCACCTGAGACTGCTCACTCGAGATGACTTCGCCAGTCTGACAGTTGATCGCATCCAGCGTGAGCACATACGTGTGTCCGACGGATGAAATCGAGCCCGTCAACATCGCCTTCACACGCTGTCGGCGACATACCTCAAGTGCGACTCTGTGCAGAAGACGATCGTCTTCAGGACGTTCCATCATCCTGAGTGTCTCGCGTACACGCTCGTCCTGTACCACGGCAAGAAAGGGCGACTGAATGAGGTGTGAGGCCAGCGCTTGACGAAGTGTATGGTCAAAGACCACCTCTCCGGTACGGTTCACAAATTCGGCGACGAGGAGGGAATCGCGCTCCCTAATACCGGCGGCATTCGTACGGGTGATCGTTGCAATTCCGACTGCAATGAGTGCTAAGGCCAGGAGGATGGCCGTTAACGCAAGCGTATTTCGTCGTTGCTTCGGCTGGTCGACTGCAGGGCTTGTTGCATCTGCAGCGATTGTTGAGGATACGTCTTTAGATGTGTCTGCAGATGTGTCCGCGTTTTCGCCTTCTGCTGCAGGCGACGGCTTAATGCGCTCGTGAAGTGTGGGAGCATAGCCGCCGCGCGGCAGGTCGATGACGATCAGGTCACTCTGGCCATCCGTCTCGTAGTATCGCGACAACTTCTCCCGCAGTCTTCTTGCTTCAACACGCACGATGGGGTCCAGGCGAGGATCGTAGTCCGGCGGACGATCAAAGACGGCTAAGCCGATCGTGGTTTCCTTAAGCTCGTGGATGCGTCCGGCCAGCATCTCCTCCACACTGAATTGCAGGAACCGGCTCATGCGCGCGCTCGACGCGAATGTTCCGCTTGCGACGATGCGCTTAAATTGCGCGCGGATGTCTTCTGCCGTCACTGTCAGTCCGGACTCCGCACCGGGCGCCTCCGCCGCAAGTATGCAACTGCTGGCCGGGATTCGCGTGCCGTTTGCCACTACGACCTAAACGCGGAAAATCGCACCGATTTCGTATCAACAGGACTGTTCTTACGGTAAAGTGGCAGGTTCCTTACGCTCCTTCACTGCCTAATGGGCTGTTTT
>DASQEG010000666.1:0-8807 GCA_035633775.1 Bryobacteraceae bacterium | reverse complement strand
AGCGCCTGATTTATCAGGAGGTCGGCAGGTTCAATTCCTGTCCGGCTCCACCAAGTCCTCCCACCGATTCCCGCCATCCCGGTTCGTGAACGGGATCCTCTCGCCGCGCCAAAAAAGCGATCGGCCACGGAACCAACGGATCAGCAGCGCGTTGAATGAGCTCAACCGGCCCATTTCTGCCCCCACGGCCGGCACCTCGAAAGCGCCCTTTATCGGGCGCTTTTTCTTTGGGGTGTCTCGCGAAGGGCAAGCCCGGCAGGCCCGACCACGGGCATCCCGGGGCGGTTGTCATCCCATCGTCCGCCAGCTCAACCGGTGCCTGGAACGGGGCACGGGCCGCAGAGAAGTGCAACATACTCCCTTCGGGCAGCCCGGGGCCTGCCCGACAAAGAGAAGCGCCCCGGTGCAAGTCGAGGCGCTGAAGTCACAGGGAGGAACGACTTGTCCCAAGACTATCGGCCCAAGACCCCATCAGAGTGCCTGATTTGCAGGGTTCTGGCTGTATCGGTTAGGACACAGGCCTCCTGCATTGAACCTCCCCTGTACGAACACAAGCGAGCCATGGCCAAGCAATCGGTGGATAGCCTGTCCACATGTTTCGCGGGCGAGAAGCCCGGCCCGCAGAGTGACAGCAGAAGCGTCGGGTAGGCACCGCCTGGTAACTACTTGCTGCCGGGAGACCTGCGGGACATCACTCTGGAACCAGCTAAGGATTTGCCCATGAGCGATGCTCTCGAAAATCAGGTCCATGGCCCGGACGGCCGCGCGCTTCCTGCGAGTCCCGGCACGCCGGTCGGGACTACCGCGACGCTTACCGTGGAGGTGGTGTCGGACGCGATCTGCCCATGGTGCTGGATCGGCAAGCGTCGACTGGAGAGGGCGCTCTCGAGCCCTGGAGATCCCTTCAGCTTCGACCTCGTCTGGCTATGGATTGAGCTTCGGAAGAGGTTCCCCGGACCGCAGCCATCGCTAGGCGAACTTGCGCAGGGGCTGGGACAGATCCGAGAATTTACCTGGATTGATATGAGCCCGTTCCGACACAAGTTTCTCGATCACCCGCCGGTCTCTGCCTGAGTCGATGAGAACACCGCCGGCAACGGTGCCGCCGTGGCTCCATACGCAGGCGGAGCCTGGATTCCCGAAGTCCCCTCGCTCCACAACTTCGGCGGCGTTATCCCAGAGTCCTATCACCTGGACGTTGTGCCCATATTGCTCAGTCCACATCCACGGCACTTCGAAGAAGGGCTCAGTGCGTCCGCAAATGAACTCCGCTACGGCCTGCCCCTGGTTCTCGGCATTGCGCCAGGTCTCAAGGCGCACATGCCGGCCGTACAGGGGATTGAAGGTGTTGGCGACATCACCCACCGCGTAACAGTTGCGGTCATGCGCCAACCGGCAGAAGGCGTCTACTGCAATGCCGTTATTCGTCGTGATCCCGCTTCCCTCTAGAAAGTGGACAGACGGATCAATTCCAACGGCTACAAGGACTACATCGGCCTCGATGGAAAACGCCCGACCATTACCAGCCCGCCCGCCGACAACGGCTTGCGCCCCCCCGCTCGTGATCGAGTTCACCAAAGCATTCAGCTCAACCTCCACCCCATTCTGACGATGAAGCTGGAGCAGCCACGAGGAAAGGGTTGGCGGGCCAATTCGAGCGGCCAAGCGGGCGGACGCTTCGAGGACGGTTACCTCGACCCCCAACACTCGTGCCGCAGCAGCGACCTCAAGGCCAATCACACCACCACCCACCACGACAATGCGCCTTGCCGTTTCGAGTCTCTGCTTGAGTGCCAAGCTGTCGTCGAGGGTCCGCATCGTGACCACGCGCGGATCCGGGTGCGCAGGGAACGGCAGTCGTCGAGGGGAACCACCTGATGCGACTACAAGCTGTTCGAATGCGATCGACCAGCCGGACGACAAGACTACCTGCCGCCTCCCGAAATCAACCTGGGTCACCTCCACGTTGAGCATGAACTCGGTGTCGCTCCATGCCGCTCTCGGCTGAAGCGCGACCTCCTCGATTGCCTTCGTCCCGATCAGCAACTCTTTCGAAAGAGCAGGACGCTCATAGGGGTACCGAGACTCTGAGCTCACGACTGTGATCGGTCTATCAAATCCAAGAGATCGCAAATGCTGAGCAACTCGGCCACCGGCATGCCCTCCTCCGATGATGACGACTCCGGGTTCCGATAGCATGCACCCACACCCTCTCAGACGGTCCGAGACGACACTGTCGCGCATCTGGCCTCGACAGCCCAGCTCGGCGATAGCTCATGCCGCAGGATTGAGGTCCTCGAACCCCTGCAACCGAGCGTCCCTGCTTGGCGGCTGCCGGGCGCTAAGCGCGAGTAGGCAATCAGCAGTCTCCGCAACAGTTCTGTTGGCAGCACCGGTCGGGCGTTCACGCAAGCTCGCCAATCGGTTCAATCGGCGCGCGCTTGGTGTTGGCGGGTGGGTTATTGTCCAGCATGACGGGTGCAACCCATCGTACGCCGTTTGCGATGACGTGTTGGACAGTCCTGTCGTAATAAGTTGGGAATGTCTCGTGACCAGGGCGAAAGTAGAAGATGCGCCCTCGGCCGCGGACATAACAGCAGCCGCTTCGAAAGACCTCACCGCCTTGGAACCAGCTTAAGAAAATGAGCTCGTCGGGCGCCGGGACCTCGAATGGCTCACCATACATTTCCTCTTTCTCGAGTTCGAAATACCTGTCGAGACCTTGAGCGATCGGGTGCTCGGGAGTGACGATCCAGATCCGTTCCCGTTCACCGTCCTCGCGCCAGTTGACCGTGCAGGCCGTGCCGGTGAGCCGTTTGAAAAGCTTTGAGAAATGGCCCGAGTGCAGGACAACAAGGCCCATCCCCTGCAGCACACGGGCATGGACGCGAGCCACCACGTCATCAGCAACCTCATCGTGCTTCTTGTGACCCCACCAGAGAAGAACATCGGTCCGATCGAGAACACTTTGGGAAAGGCCGTGCTCGGGCTCATCGAGCGTCGCGGTCGTGATGGATCCGAACCCGTGCTTTCGCAAACCATCGGCGAGTACGGCGTGAATACCGTTTGGGTAGATCTTGCCGACGGCGGGGTTGTTCCGCTCATGCCAGTACTCGTTCCAGATCGTGACGTTCAACGGCTTCGGCATGACAGCTCTTTCAGTGAGTGCGACAGGTAACTATGTGCGGCTCCAGTGCGCCTGATCTCGCAAGAGTCAGCCGCGTGGCGTCGTGAGGATGTGCGGCCACTGTGTCCTCGCAGGTTATCAGCGAAAAGCCTAGGACAGCGGTAGAACAGGGATTCTGTTTCGATTGCTCTCTCACCGAACGTGTGCATGGCCGGCCTAAGATATTTCTTGTGAGCGCACGAGCACTCTTTCACGGGTCTTCGCGCTCTCGATTGCGGCAACAACCATCGCCAAGCTCTTGATGTTCTCCGATCCAACCGTCTCTGGAGCACTGCCGGTTCGAACCGCCTCGATGAAATCTCGCATGACGCCCTCGTGGCCTCCGATCCGGGTGTTCGGGTCAAGTTCAGGAACGGGAATCTCCTCTGCGTCACGCAGGAGGCCGCTCGTTCCGGTTTCGCGCTGGGCGAGGAAGGCCCCATGCCCATCCCAAGAGAGGGTGCCACGTTCGCCGATGATCCGCCACGCGCTCTCCCAGCTGGTGCGTTGGCCCTGCGCGCACCAACTGCCGCGATAAGTGTAGGTCACGTCACCTGCGAACTCGAAGATGGCGTAGGCGCTCGCTCCATGAGCGTACCAAGAACCACGCGGGTTCGTCTCATGACAATAGACCGCTTGGGGCGAGGTTCCGACAATGTAACGCGCGGCGTCAAAGGTATGGATGGCCATGTCTAGGAGAAGCACATTCTCCATGGTCTCACGAAAGCCGCCGAAATGGGGGGCGAGAAAAAAATCGCTATGCAGGCTGGTTACGGCGCCGATGGCGCCAGAGGCCGCGAACGCCTGCATCCTTCGGACGCCTTCAACATAGCGCCGGTTCTGAACCACGGAATGGATGCACCCGGTTTCGCGAGCAGCCCGCACGAGCGCCTGGGCATGGGCGAGCGAGTTCGCCATGGGCTTCTCGCTGAGAACGTGACAGCCGTGGCCGAACGCGGTTTGCACGACGTCGAACCGGGCATCCGGCACAACAATGTCGAACACGAGCTGCGGCTTCGTCGCTGAAAGTACGGCTCCGAGGTCGGACCCTACGACACTGCCGGTCATACCGAATTCATCAGCCCGACTTCTCGCCCGCGAAACGTCGAGGTCCACCAAACCGGCGATGGTTAGTCCCTCGATCCCGGCCGCAGCCTCGAGCCAACGCCGGCTCATAAGTCCACAGCCGACGAGAACGGCGCGTAGTTCCATTCGCCCCTCCCTGAGCCTCCTTACAATTCCCTCTCGGTTGCACCGAGCATTGGCTCAACCGCTCGCTGAGGGAAGGTCTACCCATACGCGACCGTCTGCCTCTCGGGCGGGAAAGGTTTGCAACCGGAGAGTCGCAGGCCGGCAGCGTGCTTCCCCTGTGCGAACGTCGAAGCGACCATTGTGCTTTGGGCACTCGATTTCGAGACCCACAAGGAGCCCGTCCGCAAGGTGAACTTGCTCGTGCGTGCACAAACCATCCGAGCAGTAGAACTCGTCGTCCTCCGTCCGGTAGATTGCATATGTTTTTCCGTCATAGTCAAAGCGCTTGACGTCATCCGGCTCGATCTCGTCGGTGGAAAAGGCATTCACCCACGGCATCTCGTCGTCCCTTATTCGGCGGCCAAGGCAGTCCGGTCGAGACGACCGGCGCCTGGCGGCAACTCCTTGCGAATGAAATGAGTCGGATCCTTCAGCTGCCGGAACACCGTTGGGATAATCTGACGCCAGGCATGCCAGAGGGAACGATCGGGAGGCGGGCAATCATGCTTTACCGCATCATGGAGCCGCGGCAGGGCATAATATGGCACCATGGGGTACATGTGGTGCTCAACATGGTAGTTCATGTTCGAGTAGATAAAGCGTAGCGGCCGGCTCATGAGTACCGTGCGGCTGTTAAGGCGATGGTCCAGGACGTCGTCGTCCAGCCCTGCATGCTGAGGGAGGCCCATGATCATGAGCAGCCAAACGCCATAGGCGCGGGGCAAACCGATCAGCATCGCCGGCAGGATGGAGGCCGTCCAGAAGCAGGCGAGAAGGGTAGCGCCGTAGATCGCCATATGAATGCGCGCGACACGATAGGCTTGCGGCCGATCCTCTGGCGGCACGTAGTCCGCCTCGTCGGGCGACAAACGCCCCAGCGCCTGACGGGCGAGGATGAGGAAGGATTGCGGGACGGCCACTATCCCAAAAAAGTTCAGCCCAATGATGATGAGCTGCGGCGGCCGCATGGCGCTGATCTCAGGATCGCGGCCGACGATAATGGTGTCCGTGTGATGCCGGGCGTGAGACCAACGCCAGACTAGGGAATTGCGCATCATCATGAAGGACGCGATCTCATAGACCACATCGTTCATCCACCGGGTCTTGAAGGCGGTGCCGTGCCCGCATTCGTGCCAGCGGCTATCTGCGGCAGAGCCATAGAGCACCCCGTAGAGGATGAAGAACGGCACCGCCCACCAACTGCCCCAGAGTGCTGCGCCCGTGGCACCGCTGCCCACCAGCAGACCAAGCCACAAGGCGGTGTGGCGTAGGGCGGGACCATCAGAGCGCTTCATGAGTTCCTTGAGAACCTTGCGGTCGATTGGGGTCTGGTACCATTCCGCATTGGCAAGGCCAGCCTCCACCGCGCGCGTGTTCTCCGGGCCCGCAAGCGAATAGCTACGAATGGTTCGAAACTTGAGGGGAGCCAGAAGATCCATCACTACATTCCCTGCTTTGGCGGCGCGCCGAGCCAGTCTTTGAACGCGGCAACGTCCTCATCGGCGCAGCCCACAATCTCGGATGGCTGCGGAAAGCAACCTTGCAAGACGTCGGAGCGAAACGCCTGGAATGCCGCCACGCGGCGCTCCTGGAGCTTAGCGTATTCGGCGGCGAAGCTTTCATAAACACGGGCGTGGCGCGGCACCATTCCCGTATTTTCCCCCAGTATATCAACTGCGAAGAGATATTGCACGTCACATCCGGCGCCGGATCCCATCGAAATCACTGTCAAGTTCGTAGCCGACGAGATCGCCGTCGCAACGGGAGCTGCGACGACTTCGAGCTCAATGGCAAAGGCGCCAGCCTCCTCGTACCGTCTGACCGAGGCCATAAGATCCTTTGCTTCCGCAAGGGTCCGGCCGAAGGCCCGGAACCCGGTAAGCCTGGCCTTTTGCGGCACAAGACCCACATGACCGATGACAGGGATGCCCTCCTTCGCCATGGCTTCGACCACCTCGTAATGCATGGCGCAATAGATCGAGTCGGCACCGGCCTCCAGAGCCTCGAAGGCAGCGCGCTTAGCCTCATCAGCGTTGACGTACCGGCCATAGATCAGCCCGAAGACGAAATGCGTGTGCGGGGCTGCCGCGCGAATAGCGGCTCGTTCGTTCAGTCGACCGGACACGATCATTTCAACACCGGCGGCCTCCGCCGCGCGCGCTTGCTCCGCACCCGTGACGTTGAGTTCGACGAGCTGACGCTTGCCTTTGAGCTTTTTGATGTGGTGAACGTCAAGCTTCATGGCGCGGCTTTGGAGTTCATGGTGCCCGCTTACTGCAACCGGAGGATGACATAGCCGTCCGGCGCCAGGTGCCCGCCCTCGAGCGCACCCGCCAGGATCTCGCCTTGAGCATCAAGGGGCTCCTGCGCGGCTCCGAAATTAAAACCGCATAAAAGCGCTTCGTCATTGTGGCGGCGGATGAACACGAGGCTTGTCGGACCCGTTCGGAGCACCTCGAAGCTGCCGAGGCGCAATGCTGGTGACGATTGGCGCAGGGCAATCAGCCGACGACACCTGGCGAGCGCTGAACTCTCCTGCTTCTCCTGCGCGGCAACGGCGAAGGCCGCATGGATCGGGTCCGCCGGCAGCCAGCCGTCCGCCTCCGAGAAGCCGAGGGAGATACCCTCTGCGCGCCAGGGAAAGGGCGTGCGCGCCCCGTCACGGCGGCGGTGGTTCGGCCAGAGGCGGATGGCCTCTGGATCTTGCAGGCGGTGGCGCGGGACGTCCCCATGAGCAAGGCCGAGTTCCTCTCCCTGGTAGAGAATGACCGTGCCCCGCAAGGACAGGAGCAGGGCCTGGAAGAGCTCGATACGGGGCAAGTTGCCTTCGGCCGCCCAGCGTGTGACGACACGGATTACGTCATGATTGGAGAAGGCCCAGCAGGGCCAAGCATCTGCAGCGCCCGCCTCTTGGACTGAGCGGGCGATATGAGCTCCGTCGAGCCGCGCCCCTAGAAGCTCGAAGCTGTAGGCCGTGTGGAGGCGGCCAGCTGAAGTATACTCCGCCATGCGCTCGATCTGCCGGTCGCAGGCAATTTCGCCCAGCAGCATTCGATCGGCGGCACCGTCCGCGGCAGCTCGCATCTTCGCCAGGAACGGCAGGTTTTCAGGGCGTGAAATATTGTAAAGATGCTGCTGCATCCAGTTGGGGTTATTCGGAAGATCGTTGTGCAGCCGTGGAGGATTGTCGCGCAACTGGGGGTCATGCATGAAGAAATTCACGACATCAAGACGCAGCCCGTCGACGCCGGCGTCGAACCAGAAGCGCATCGTGTCGATGATCTCAGCCTGTACCTCCGGATTGTGGACATTCAGGTCGGGTTGCTCTGTCAGGAAGTTATGCAGATAATACTGGCGGCGGGCCGAGGACCATTCCCATGCGATCCCTCCAAAGCGGGCGAGCCAATTGTTGGGCGGGCCGCCATCCGGCTTGGGGTCCGCCCAGACGTACCAGTCGGCCTTCGGATTGTCTCGCGAAGAGGCACTCTCGACGAACCAAGGATGCTCATTGGACGTGTGCGAGTAAACTTGGTCGATAATGACCTTCAACTGGCGTTCGTGACACGCTGACACAAGCGCGCGGAAATCCTCCAAGGTGCCGAACATCGGATCGACAGCCCGGTAGTCGGACACGTCGTAGCCCATATCCTTCATCGGGGACTTGAAGAACGGGCTGAGCCAGACTGCGTCGACCCCAAGCTCAGCGATATAGTCGAGCCGGTCCAGGATTCCGCGCAAGTCTCCGTCGCCATCGCCGTTGCTGTCGGCAAAGCTGCGGGGATAGATCTGGTAGATGGTGGCACCGCGCCACCACTCCGACTCTGGTTGGCTTCGACGCAGGGTTGCCTCGCTTGAAGCCAACTGGCTCGCGCCCGCCGGTTTCACTGGTGCGTTCATTGTTGGATCACCGAATGCGCTTGCTGTGCAGACGGTGACCGATCAACGCGAGGACGATGACCAGACCATTGAAGAACTGCACGTAGAATCCGGCCATGCCGGCCGCCACGACCCCAATCTCGATGAAGGAGACTAAGATCGCCCCAAGCGCCGAGCCGACGATCGTGCCGACGCCACCCCACGTCGGCGTGCCGCCCACGAACACCGCCGCGATAGCTGGAAGAAGATAGCCATCGCCGGCGGTGGGCCACCAAACGAAGTTGATCATCACGGAGAACACACCCGCGAGCGCAGCGCCAAAGCCCATGAAGGCGAAGGTTTGAATACGCACGTGATCGACTGGGATGCCCATTTGAGCCGCACTGTCAGGATTATCGCCGACACACTGGACCCGCACGCCAAACTTGTGCCGGAAGAACAGGAATGTGCTGAAGATCGTGAAGATCAGTGCCCACCAAACCTGACCCGGCACGTTGAACAGTCGGCCGGTCAT
>DASQEG010000665.1:0-10325 GCA_035633775.1 Bryobacteraceae bacterium | reverse complement strand
CACCGAGCCCGGCACTCCCTCCGGAGGTGCGAGCTTTGACGGTGCCTGGACCGGCCTGAATCAACAGGCTCCACTCGCGCAGCAGGGCCTGGGGTTTGCTTCGTTCCTCCTCGGCGTTCCCTCCGGCTTCAGCTTTGAGTCCAGCCAGGTCGGCTGGGCGGTGTCGTTCAAGAATCACGGCCTTTACATCCAGGACGACTGGCGCGCCACACGTACACTCACCCTCAACCTCGGCCTTCGCTGGGAATACGAGATGCCGATGACAGAGCGGTTCGATCGGCTCGGGTTCATTGATTACGACCGCGAGAGCGGAGTGCGGCTCAACCCGAACTGGAGCTTCGGGCAAGACGTTGCTCCTTCCCTGCCCGCCGGTGCTCCCGCTCCCAACCTTGGCAACGCAACGCACATCGGACTTGGGCTTGTGAACACGGGCGACGTCGGCCGCGGCAACACGCAGAAGGTGCTTGGCAACTTCGGTCCGCGACTTGGCTTCGCATGGCAGGCGCGGCCAACTACCGTAGTTCGCGGCGGCTTTGGCATTCTCTACTCCGGATATACGGGCAACGCTTCGGGCTCCGGATCGCTGAGCATTCATCCGTACTTCCGAACGAGCGGCAGCGCACTGATCTCTCCGGACAACGGCCGCACGATAGCGGCGACCCTGTCGAACCCGTTCCCGAACAACGTCGGCCTGCTCTTTGGCAGCAATGATCCGGCTCAGGTCCGCGAGCGCTCGATCGGCGGCAGCTATTCTCTGTATCAATTCAATCACCGGCCGTCTTACGAGATCTCGTACAACTTCGGATTGCAGCAGCAGGTCGGGAAGTGGGCTTTCGAGAGCACATTCATCGGTAATCGTGGCGTGCATCTGTACATGGGCGGCAACCCGTTCGTCAGCACGCTTCCTCCCGAGTACCTTTCGCTTGGCCCAGTTCTTGAGACTCCGGTTGCTAACCCATTTGCCGGCGCCGGGAATCCAGAGAACGGGTATCAGCTGACCCGGCCAACGATTCCGTACAAGTCGCTGCTGACGACGTACCCGCACCTGTCAGCCGGCAATGTTCGCGTGCTGCAGAAGCCGGACGGTAACTCGATCTATCTGGCAGGCTTTTTCCGGGCAGAGCGGCGTTTCTCGTCCGGCTTTGCAGTTGGCCTCGCCTACACAATCTCCAAGCTGATTGAAGACACGGCCGCCAAGACGGGCACCGTCTACGGACTTCCGCAGGACGGCCGGAACTTCCGCGATTTGCGTGGGGTCTCGGTGCAGGACGTTCCTCAGAAGCTTGCGCTGAGCTACCTGTATGAGCTGCCAATTGGCCGTGGCCGGCGCGTGCTCGGCGATCCTGGAAGTACCGGCGGTCGCATCTTCGACGCGATTGCGGGAGGCTGGCAGATCAGCGGCTTTACCGTTATTCAGTCGGGATATCCGCTGCAGATCACGCAGAGTGACGACTTCACTGCAGGGATGGGCTATGGAAAGCTGCGGCCCACTCTCGTCGGCGACTACAAGGCTGGAACGGTGGGTGTGCGCGACGCCGTTGGGTTTACCAATGAGGTCGCTGGACGTTACGTCAACCGCGAGGCGTTTCGAGTCACGCCACGCTACCAGTTTGGAACCGCGCCACCGGTTCTGCCGAACATGCGCCAGCCCCGCTGGAACGTTACGGATCTTGCAATCCTGAAGAAGTTCAGGTTTAGCGAACAGCGCTATCTGGAACTGCGGGGCGAGGCTCGGAACGCCTTCAATCATCCGATCTTTCAGCTCGGGAACAATGAGCTGAACATCCAGAACGCCAACTTCGGAACGTTCCAGTCGACCGCAAACGAGCCGCGCAATGTGCAGCTTGGCGCCCGCTTCGTTTTCTAAACACATGCGGGCAGCCGGCGTTCTTCTCTTCATGGCGGCGGTCGCAGCCTCGGCGCAGACCGCCGCTGACGATCCGTTTCTGCACAAGCTCTACGACAGCCTGCATGACAGTCCCATGCAGGCCAAATTCCGCCGCATTGCGCCGATGCCGTTCGGCGCCGTTTTCCTGCCATGGAACGGAGTGACCGAGACTCAGATCCGGGAGCATTTCCGGACCATGAAGAAGCTCGGCTTCCACAATCTGAAGCAGGTCATGAGCAACCCGGAGTGGAGCGAGCAGCGGCTGATGGAGATCGCACTCGAAGAGGATGTGATCCCGTTCTGGTATGGCGAAGGCGGCTGGGAGGACATCACGCCCGCTTTGCTGGACAAGCTCGGTATTGCCCGCAGTACGCCGATCGCCGAGATTCGCCGCGATCCCCGAATGCGTAACTACCAGAAGGAAGTTCTTCGTCGTGGCATTCCGATCGCAGTCAAGGGGACCACGGTGCTGGAAGGAGGAGCCAAAACCGCTGGCACGTTCCGGCATACACCAGACCCGATTCTGCGGCAGTCAGACGTACCCCACTTCCTGCGCTGGATCCGCGAAACATACAAAGCTCCTGCGGAGATTGCCGACGCGTGGAACCAGGGCGAGGTCGGCTTCGGCGAGACGCCCGTCCAAACGTGGGAGACGTGGAAGCTCTTGTCCAGCGGACGGCCCAGCTGGAGAACAACCTTCGCGGCTATGGCGGTGAATACGGCCGGGTTCGCGACGTGCTGCGATATAAGGCAGACTTCCATTCACGCGAGATCCTGGAAAGGGTGAAAGCGATTCACGCATTGAACCCGTCAGCCCCGACCCGCACCGGGGGTGAGATGGGTCTGTTTCTGCCGTTCACCTGGAGAGCCACCAAAATGGAGGGCCTGGCGGACAGTCAGCGCGAGTACGGCTCCTTCTATCCTTCCATCCACTTCGCGTGGCACTTCGGCGAAGTCGGATACGAAGTAGCGCGGCCCATTTACATGCAGGCCCAGTTCGCTCGTGACTTGTTCAAGGGCGGATGGGCGGCTAGTTGGGAGAGCACCGGTGGGCCACAGCAGCTTACAGGTTCGAAGGGCTGGGATCAGGCTGACAGGACAACGACTCCGGGCTTCAGCGTGACAGCCGGTACGATGAGCCAGCTGTTTCTGTCGTATCTAGCTGCCGGGTTTCGCGGCGCTGGAATCTGGACCTGGAACTACCGCGCGGCCGGCTGGGAAGGTGGTGAGTACGCGCTGCTCGACCGCAACCTGAAACCCTCAGCAAGGGCCATCCGAGCCGGACAAATCGCACAGGCGGCCGAGCGTCTCCGAGATGAACTCTGGCAGGCGCACAAAGAGCCGCTCGTCGGAGTGCTTGTGAACTGGGACAGCGATGCCATTTGGGCGGCCATCTCGCTGCGCGGGCGTGATCATTTCCGCCACTACCCGATGAGAGCGCGCGTGGGTGTAAGCCGCGCGTTGATCAACGCGAATGTTCCCTGGGAGCACGTCACCATCGACGATCTCCGCGCTGGGCTGGGCCCCCGGTACAAAGTCATCTACCTGCCTGCCCAGATCGCGCTGACCGAAGAACTGCTGACCATGCTGACACGCTATGCCGAGCAGGGCGGGCGTGTCGTGCTCGATTCTCCTGGCGCAATGTACACCGAGCGTGGGAAGGTGCTCCGTACGGACGCCGGTACGCTCTTTGAACGGCTGTTCGGCGCCGAACTCTCGGACATCCAGTACTCCAACAACGTTCCGCGGGTGCTTGGAGGGAAGCGCCTCGAAGGCTTCATCAGCGAGCTGACGCCGACATCCGCGACCGTTCTCGAGCGCTTCAGCACGGGCGAACCCGCTGTTATGCAGAACCGCGTTGGAAGCGGCAGCTCCGTGCTTCTCGGGTGGGACGCGTCGTTCGCATTGTTCCAGCCAGGGTCGGCTGAATTCGAGCAGCGACTGGTGCGTGCGGCATTGGGCTCGCTGCGTTCCCCTTACTCCTGCGAAGGTGCTGTCGCGTACCGCCTGGCAGGAGACAAAGCCGACCATTACTTCGTCATCAACGACGACGTGAACAAACAGGTGCGCCTCGACACGCGAGCCTTCGCCTACCGATCTGCCTCGGATCCTGTTACGGGAGAGAAACTGGTGGTGGGTGCGCCGATCTCGCTTGAGGCTTACAGCGCGCGCTGGATTCGACTGGCGAAATGAACTTACGCTGGCTGTGTTCTGGCGGAGAGGGGGGGATTCGAACCCCCGGTAGACTTTAAAGGCCTACGACGGTTTAGCAAACCGCTGCTTTCGACCACTCAGCCACCTCTCCGTGGGCCGCCGATACTTTTCGATCATATCACTGCCCAGGTATTTTGGCAGTAGTTTGCTCGTGTCAACGCTACCTCGGCGTGATCAGCCCGCCGAGCTTATCGGCCTCGCCGCCCGGCCAGCGCGGGAAGCGAACGCTGTAGGCCTCCAGATACTTCAGCCCGGTGCCGGTGTTGTAGATAACGATCTCTTCGTCGGCACGGAGAAAGCCGGTGGCCAGAAGTTTCCGCAAAGCGGCCACGCAAGCACCGCCCTCAGGTGCGGCAAAAATCCCTTCAGTCGCCCCCAGTTCGCAGCCCGCATCGAGCATCTCCGCATCCGAAACGGCAATCGCACAACCGCCGCTGTCGGCGATCGCCTGAAGCATTAAGGCATCTCCAAGTGGCTTCGGGACGCGCAGGCCGCTGGCCACTGTTGACGCGCCGGAAAAGAACTCCACACGGGATTGGCCCGCTTCCCACGCCCGGACCACAGGCTGACATCCCTCAGCCTGCACGGCGATCATTTTGGGGCGTGCGCTGCCGATCCTGCCAAGCACTTCCATCTCCGCGAAAGCGTTACACATCCCAATCAGCCCACCTCCGCCGCCTGCCGGATAAAGAATCGCCTGCGGCAGGCGCCAGTCCAACTGTTCGGCGACCTCGTAGCCCATCGTCTTCTTGCCTTCGATACGATACGGCTCCTTCAGCGTCGAGACCTCAAACCAGCCTTCGCGCTCCCTGCGCTCGGCTACGATGCGGCCGCAGTCGCTGATCAGTCCGTCAACAAGGGTCACCTCGGCACCTGTGGCTTTGCACTCGATGTAGTTCGAGTGCGGCACATCGGCGGGCATGAAGATGTGGGCACGCATGCCTGCGGCCGCGGCATAAGCCGCACAAGCCCCAGCGGCGTTTCCGGCCGACGGTATGGCTACCTCCTGAAGGCCGAGCTGGCGACACATGGAGATCGCGCAACTGAGCCCGCGGGCCTTGAATGACCCGGTCGGATTCAACCCTTCATCCTTCACGTACAGGTTGTCGACTCCCAGACTGCGCCCGATGCGCTCTGCATGCACCAGCGGAGTCATTCCTTCGCCGAGACACACGATATCCGCCTCGTCACGCACCGGCAACACAGGACGATACCGCCACATGTCGCGCCGTGCATCGCGCAATGACTCTCGTGACCATTGCGCGCGGACGAGATCGAGATCGTATCGAGCCAGCAGAGGTCCGCCGCACGTACAGAGGTTCTGGGGCTGCCCGGCATCGTACGTCTTCGCGCAGACGCTGCACTCGAGGTGTGTGAGCACTAGAACTGCTCCGGCTTCATGCCTTTGCGATAACCGCCGAATTTGAATTGTGTCGGTTCGTACGTGCCGACGATGTCGACCTTTGCTTTACCGGGAACTTTGAGGCCAGCGCCCTGGTACACCGCGTTCACCAGAAGGCGCCGAAACGCCTCGTTCTGCAGGTCCTGAGATGACCCCATCGTCGTCGTGAACGCCCAGCCTTGCTTCCCCGATTCGGTCTTGTAGGGCTTTGTCCAGGCAACAGGCATCATGGGTTCATTCTTAGGGCCGGGCAGCGGCGGGTCAGAAGGACTCATACCCGTCAGGACCTGCCCGAGCAGCAGTACGTCGCGGTCACCGGCTGGGAGCTTGACCGTGTATACGTCCGTCGGTCCCCAGATGTCGCCCGAAGCGATGCCGCGCAGCAGATCACTTTTCTCCTTACCCGGAGCAGTCAGCGCTTTCGTGCTTTCCTTCGCATGCACACCATGATGCGAGATCCAGGTTTCGCCGAGGATCGTACGGCCGAATCCGCCGTCCGGAGCCTGCCAGTGCCAGTTCTTCCACTTCAGGTTCTTACGAGGTGCAAACGCATGCGTGGCAGTGCGGAGCGCAACGATCGGCTTGCCCGCATCGAGGTAGTCGGCAATGTGCTGCATCTGGTCATCGGGCAAGTCTCGGAACCGGGTGAACAACACCATCAGATCCGCGGATTTCAATGCTTCGAGGCCCGGTATGTTGCTCGAGTAATCCGGGTTGACCAGACCGGTCGCGGGATCGATGGCGAAGAGCACGGTGCATCGGAACCCGTGATGGGTAGACAGGATTCGCGCCAGCTGCGGCAGCGCTTCTTCGGACCGGTACTCCTCATCCCCACTGATAAGAACGATGTGCTTGCCTTTGCCGGGTCCGTTCTTGCCGTCGAACACCACCCCCGCTGCAGGTGCGGACACAACGCTGAAAAGCGCTGCTGCGAGTATCAGTTTGATCACGCGTTAGATTCTATCGCGCGTCAACGAACAGAGCGCTTGGTACGTCATCTAGAATGGAACTACTACCTTGAAGAGAGCTCTGCTGTTCCTGTCTCTCGTATATCCGGCGCTCGGTGGTGAGTATGCCGTGCTGCAGAACGGATTCCGTATCTACGCAGACCGGCATGAGACCGTCGACGGGTCGGTGCGGCTGCACATCGGCTCAGGCTCCATGGACATGCCTGCAGCCGACGTTGTTCGCTTCGATGCCGACGAGTACGTGAAACTTCCTGAGGCTCCTCCGGCAGCCGTGCCGACAGAAACTGCAGGCGGATCGGTCGCGGTCGCCGGGCCGCTTGCGCCGCCCGATCCAAAGGAACTGATCCAACGCGCTGCCACAACTCATGGCTTGCGGCCGGAGTTCGTGCGCAGCGTGGCCGCGGTCGAGTCTGCCTGGCGCACGCAGGCCGTCTCCCCAAAGGGCGCAATTGGTCTTATGCAGCTGATGCCCGGCACAGCGAGGGATCTCGGGGCCAACCCGCACAACCCCGCCGAAAATGCCGATGCCGGAACACGCTACCTGCGTATGTTGCTGGAGCGGTACGCAAACTCGCCCGATCCGGTTCGCCTCGCGCTCGCCGCGTACAACGCTGGCCCGGGAGCCGTCGATCGATATCGCAACATCCCGCCGTACCGCGAGACGCAGGCTTACGTCGAAAAAGTGCTTCGTAAATATCTGGCCGAGCTAAAACCCAAGTCCGCTAGTTGAGAGATGTCCCCGCGCTAGCCTTGGTGGATGGAAGTTACCTTCTACCAGGTAGACGCGTTTACCCGTGAGCTCTTCAAAGGCAATCCGGCTGCGGTCTGCCCGTTGAACCGGTGGCTCGACACGGCAGTTATGCAGGCAATCGCGCTCGAGAACAACCTGGCGGAAACGGCGTTCTTTGTTCCAGACGGGCCTGACGGGAAGTTCCACATCCGCTGGTTCACTCCGACAACCGAGGTGGATCTCTGCGGGCACGCGACGCTTGCCTCGGCCTGGGTGGTGATGAATCGGGTAGCGCCCGGGCTTCAACACGTTACGTTCGACTCGCGTTCGGGTCCACTGACGGTCAGCCGTGAGGATGACCTGTATGCGCTTGACTTCCCCGCCCGGCCCGGGCGGCGTATCACGCCTCCTGAAGAACTGGTACGGGCGCTGGGCCGGGAGCCTGAGGAAGTCTGGAAGGCTCGAGACCTTATGTGCGTGTTCAACAGCGAAGGGCAGGTGCGCGATATCGCGCCGGACATGACGAAGCTGGCAACGCTCGACACTTTCGCTGTCATCGTTAGCGCACCAGGCACGGACGTCGACTTCGTCTCGCGTTTCTTCGCGCCGTCTCGTGGGGTCCCGGAGGATCCAGTGACTGGATCGGCGCACTGCACTTTGATTCCGTACTGGGCTGAGACGCTGGGCAAACAGACGCTCCGTGCACGCCAGATTTCCAGCCGCGGCGGCGAGCTCTTTTGCGAGTTGAAGGGCGATCGCGTCAAGATCGCCGGAAATGCTGCGCTCTACTGCACCGGTACCATCCACTTGCCCTGAAAACACGAAGGCCGCGCTGCCCGGAGAGGCGTGCGCGGCCTTGAGAACCAGTATGTTCGGCGGCTAGGTGGTGGGCTGCAGCTTTGACTTGCGGCCAGGACGCACAGCAGCGGCGTACTTCTTCTGGAAACGGTCCACTCGGCCTTCCGTGTCGATAAGCTTCTGACGACCTGTAAAGAACGGATGGCAGTGGGCACAGATTTCCACGCGGATGTCGCTCTTGTTCGTAGAACGTGTCGCGAACGAGTACCCGCACGCGCAATTGACTTTGACTTCGTTGTAAGCGGGGTGGATTCCCGGTTTCATAACGTCGGCTGCCTTTCTGTAAGTCTTTCGTAAGTTTAACACGAAGCCTCCTCACAGCCCGGGTTAGCGTACTTGCAGCCCCTTTCCGCGTGCCTCCAGCTCTGTTGCAATCCTCATCGCGAGTATCAATTTTTCTTGCAGCTGCTTAACTTTTTCGAACGTAATGCGTATTGGAAGGGGCGCTGCTCGCGCTGGAGCAATCCGTAATGAATCGAATGATGCATCGCATCACGCTGCTACTCGTGTGTGCATCCGGAATCCTCCTGCAGGGGGCTGATGCACGCGCGCTGATCGCGGAGGGTAACAGGCTGCGCCTCGAGCGACAGTTCGATGAAGCCGAGCGCGCGTACCGACGGGCACTCGAGCTTTCACCCGGTTCGCTGACCCCCTCCATCATCAACAACCTCGGTGCCCTGTACTTCGATCGTGGCAACTTCACCGCAGCCGGAGAGCACTGGGAGAAGGCTGCAGCGATGTTCGCGGCCGGGGACTCCGAACAACGCCTTAGCCGGGCCACCACACTGGTGAATCTGGCGGAACTGCATCGTTCACGGGGCGAGTTGGACAAGGCTGCGGCCTTAAGCCGGGACGCACTCGCGATTCGCGAAGAACTCACCGGGCCTAACAGCCTGGCCGTGGCGCAGAGTCTGAACAGCATAGGGACTGTATTGCTGGACCTTCACCAGCCGGCCGAAGCGATGCGACTTCTGAGGCGCGCGCTCACCATTCAGGAAACGGTCCGTGCACCGCAAGGTGCGCGCTTTGCAACGACACTGCACAATCTTTCCGAAGCCCTCCGCCTGAACGACGAGCCCGAGGAAAGCCGTGCGCTCGCAGAGCGAGCGCTGAAACTACGGACCGAGCTCTTTGGCAGACAACACCCGGACACGGCCGCTACGCTTTCAAACCTGGCCACGCTCCTTGAAGATAGCGGGCCTCTCGACGAGGCACTGGCGATGGGCCTCGAGGCACTGGAGATCCGGCGCAAGCTGCTTCCTGCCGGACATCCATTGACAGCCGTCTCACTTAACAACACGGGGCGGTTGCTCATGCTGCAGGGCCGCATGGAAGATGCTCGCCGCCTCCTCGACGAAGCTGCCGAACTGATTCGCGCCTCTTCCGTGAATGGACGTGCACTGCACGCCATCATTCTGCTGAACGTCGCCGAATGGCACCTGCTCCGCCAGGAGACCTCAGCGGCGGATCCGATCTATCGTGAAGCGATCGGAATGTTTGCGCGAAATGCCCCTCATCACCCGCGTGTGGCGGAAGCATACAGCGCATTCGCACGCCTTCTGATCATGCAGGGTAAGCTCGCAGCGGCGGAAAAGATGCTCACGTCGGCCCTCGCTACCCGGCGGAGGTTCGAGAGTGAGAACAGCCGTCCATCGATGTCGCTGACCAGAGCGTTGGCTTCACTCTATCGGGCACAGAAGCGCGACACCGAGGCTGCGAAACTGGAGCGTACCTTCCGGTGAAACGCCGCCCTCTACACTGGAACCAGCATGGTTCTGGATGTTGGCTGCGGCGTTCGCAAGTATCCGGGCTCGGTAGGATTGGATCGCATTCCCGGCACTGCGGCAGATGTACTTGCCGATGTCGATCACTTTCCCTGGCCTTTTCGGGACGGTGCGTTCACCGAGATCCGGGCTACCCATGTGATCGAGCATGTGGCTGACGTGCTCCGAACCATGGAGGAGTTCCACCGCCTCCTCGGCCCTGGTGGTCGCGTCCTTATCGTCACGCCGCATTACACCGACTTCAGCTCATTTTGCGACCCGACGCACCGCTGGCACCTGAACAGCTTTTCGCTTCGCTACTTCGGTCAGGATGATGCCGGCTTTGGCTACTACTCGCGCTGCCGGTTCCATGAGAGATCTGTGCGCGTAAAGCTACTCTCCTTCTGGAAGCTGCTCGGATTCGAGACGCTGGTCAATGTGTTTCCGCGTTTCCGCCGCTTCTGGGAGCACTCCCTGTGTGTTGTGGTTCGCGGGAAAGTGA
>DASQEG010000664.1:0-3778 GCA_035633775.1 Bryobacteraceae bacterium | reverse complement strand
TGACCCAGACTAAAGTGCGCACCACTCCCATGGTTATTTAGATGACAGGGAACGGATTCCGTCGCGACAACGCGAAGCTTACTGGGGAACGGGGCGTCCCATCGATTTATAGATGTTCTCGATGGCGGCGATATTTTCCTGAGCCTTCTTGTTGCTCTTGTCGATTGAGAGTGCCTGCCGGTACGCCTTGAGGGCGCCCGGGTACTTCATCCGAGGCGGAAGCTCCTGGCTGTACATGAACGAATCGCCCTTGGCTACCAGAGCCTCCACGAGCGTCTTCTGAACGTCGGCGGCTTTCGGGTTCTTTTTGTGAGCCGCCTCGAGAGCCGTGATCGCCTCGTCGTACTTCTTCGCCGCAAGATCCTTGCGTGCCTGAGCAACGGACGGATCGGCGGCGGCCAGCATGACTGCCAGCAGCGGAGCCGCGAATATTATCTTGCGCGTCATGTCAGCTCAAATTGTAGCGCGCCAAAGGTGTTTCGAGCCGAAGCTAAACTGGTTTCATTGATGTCAAAGCGCGTTATCGTGGCCATTGACGGCCCTGCGGGCGCGGGCAAGAGCACCGTAGCAAGGGCCATCGCCTCCCGCCTCGATTTCATCTACATCGATACTGGTGCCATGTACCGGGCCGTCGCGCTCTGGGCCTTGCGAGCCGGCGTACCCGATGACGATGGACTCCGACTCGAGCAACTCGCACAACAGGCGGAGATCACTTTCCAGGCCGGCTCAGATTCTGTGTTTCTGAATGGCGAGGATGTAACGCGTGAGATCCGGACACCTGACGTATCAGCAGCAGCGTCGCGCGTGGCCGCCATTCCGGGCGTCCGGCGTGCTCTGGTTGACAAGCAACGGCAACTCGGCGCCGCCACAAGCGTCGTGATGGAAGGAAGGGATATAGCCACCGTTGTCTTCCCCGACGCGCAAGTCAAGATCTTCCTCGACGCACCTGCCGAAGTCCGCGCCGGACGCCGGATTGCAGAGTTGAACGGCGGCGAGAAATCGGATACCGCCAAAGTAGCCCGAGACATGGTGGAGCGTGACGCTCGCGATCGCGGTCGCGTGGAGGCTCCTCTTATGCAGGCACCGGACGCGGTTTACATCGATTCCGCCCGGCTGAGCGTGGACGAGGTGGTCGATGCCGTTCTGAAGGTTGTCCGCGCCAGGACCACCAATGGTAAGGAGTACTCGCGTTGAACCAACTGCTGGTCATGAAGTTCGGCGGCACCAGCATGGGCACCGCTGCGCGTATCAAGGCTTCGGCATCCATCTGTGCCGAGCAGCGCAGGAAGCGGCAGGTCGTTGTTGTGGTTTCCGCGATGTCCAAGGTAACGGACCTGCTGCTGGACACGATGCGGCTTGCCGAAGCAGGGCGCTCGGCCGAGGTTGAGCTCAATCTGAAGAAGCTGGAGTCGCGACACGTGGCGGCCTGTCGCGAGCTGCTTCCTGAGCCCGAATGCTCGGCTGCGATTTGCGAAGTGGGGATTTTGGTGGGCGAGTTCCAGCGGCTGGCCCACGGTATGCTCATTCTCGGCGAGCGGCCTCCCCGGTCCGTCGATCAAGCGGTTGCGGTCGGGGAGCGGCTGTCCTCGACGATGATGGCATCGTACCTGAACAGCATCGGCTGCCGTGCGCAGGCCATCAACTCCGCCGAGATCGTAATTACCGACGACCAGTTTGGCAATGCCAGCCCGGACATGGAGCAGACTCGAGCAAAGGCGGTCGAGAAGCTGGTCCCACTCGCAGAGGCCGGTGTGCTTCCCGTCCTGACCGGATTCAATGGAGCGACGGCTGATGGCCGTGCCACCACTCTGGGCCGCGGAGGCTCGGATTTCTCAGCTTCGATTCTGGCGTGCGCGCTGGACGCTTCCGAGCTTTGGATATGGTCCGATGTGGACGGCATCATGACCGCCGATCCGCGTCTGGTGTTCGACGCAGCTGTACTGGACGAGGTCACGTACGCGGAGGCGGCCGAACTGGCCTACAACGGAGCGAAGGTCCTGCATCCGCGCACGCTCGCACCGCTGGTGGATAAGGAAATCCCGGTTTGGAGTAAGAACAGCTTTAACCTGAGCGCCCCGGGTACCCGCATCGTGCCGAGGTCGAGTGCGCCGGTACCGGGTCCGCGGGCCGTTACCTCGATGAACAACGTTGTCCTCGTGTCCGTAAACTCCGCCAGGCCTGCTTTGAACGGAACGGCAATCATGGGGCGAGCACTCGATGCTCTTGCCGGCGCCGGATCCGAGGTGCTGATGTTCTCGAGTTCCAGCTATCGGCAGAACTTCTGCTTCCTCATCCGCAAAGATGAGCTGCCCAATGCGATGGAGAGTCTGGAATCCGAGTTCGCCCTGGAACTCGCACACGACTACCTGCGCCCCATTGAGGTTGACACGGAAGTGGGTTTGCTCGCGATCGTAGGAGAGGGGATGCAGGGGACGGCAGGACTGGCCGGCCGGATCTTCACCGCGATCTCTCGCGAGCAGGTCAACATCATCGCTATCAGCCAGGGCTCCAGTGAGTTGACCATCTGCATCGTGGTGGCCCTGAGCGGCCTGGATAAGGCGATTCGTGCCGTCCACGCCGAATGCCGATTGGCCGAACTCGCCCGTCGGGTCCCTTTAGCCGTTAGCTAATCGATGGTGTTGGGAGGACCGATGATTTCTCGCGGTGCCTTCGGTCTGTACGTATGAAAGGAGCATTCAGCGATGCAGAACGAAGCACAAGCAGTGAAGCAGGAGAAGGTGGACCAGGATTGTCCAATGAAGGCCACTCCCCAAAAGGAACACGAGTGGCTCCACCAGATGGTTGGTGACTGGACGTGTGAGGGCGAAGCGATGATGAGTCCGGATCAGCCGCCCGTCAAGTGGAAGGCGACTGAAACCGTCAGGTCGATTGGCGGAATGTGGGTGATCGGCGAGGGGACTGGCGAGATGCCCGCCGGCGGCGCATCGCAGACCGTAATCACCCTCGGCTACGACACGAAGTCGGGTCGCTACGTCGGCAGCTTCGTCGCGTCGATGATGGGTCACATGTGGGTATATCAGGGCCAGCTCGATGAAGGCAAGACCGTGCTGACGCTGGACACCGAAGGCCCTGGTATGACGCCCGATGCTCCCAATGCAAAGTACCGCGACATCGTTGAGATCAAATCTCCTGACCACCGCACTTTGACATCGGTCGTTGAGGGCCCGGATGGCCAGTGGATTCAGATCATGTCCGCAGTGTACCGGCGACGCTAGTACGCAGGCTGCCGTCCGAGGAGCGGATGGCAGCCTTCCTTGCGACCTGGTACAACCGGGTGGTACCCTGGACTGAAATCAGTGGAGGTACTTATGATCCGAATGGTTCGTCTCGCAGCAGCTGGCGTCGTGTTAGCTCTTGGCCTGGTCGCGCAAAACGCAGCACCGCCGAAAACACATCTGAAGGTGGGCGATCCAGCGCCCGATTTTACCCTGTCCAGCAGCACTGGTAAGCCGATCAAACTGTCGGAATATCGCGGCAATAAGACGGTCGTGGTAGCCTTTTTCCCGGCCGCGTTCACCGGCGGATGCACGAAAGAACTGACCAGCTACCAGGCCCAGATTCAGAAGTTCCAGGAATCGGGCGCTGAGGTGCTCGCGATCAGCACCGACAATCAGCCGACGCTGAATCACTGGTCCGCTGAACATCTCAAGGCAACTTATCCTCTGCTCAGCGACTTTCATCGCAAGGTTTCCTCCAGCTACGGCGTGCTCATGCCGGAACGCGGCATCGCCAACCGCGCCACCTTCGTCATCGATCG
>DASQEG010000663.1:0-4580 GCA_035633775.1 Bryobacteraceae bacterium | reverse complement strand
GCCAGAACTGTGCCAAAACCGCAGGTGATTGATTCCACCCAGGATGTGCTGCTGAGCGAAAGCAGACTCCCTAAGTTGTTGGAAGATATGAAGCCCGAAAGACATGACGGACGCGTTGGAGATCACTCGGATTCTTCACACGCGGGAGGTCACAGGTTCGAGTTCTGTCGCGCCCACCATTCTGCCGTGTTTTCAGTTGTTGGCCCGATGCCTTTCTTCCTTTTCCGAAGCCTGCGAGTGTGTCAGAATCGTGATCAGCAACGGCTGCCAAAACTCTTTCCTGGTTCGTAGGCGGTAAAAGTTGACCACGGCTATCTGACTCGGCGCGGCATCCGGCTCAGCTACCGAGTGGCCGATAACTCGACACCTAACTATCAAGCCCCGCCGTGCGCTGCTCTTCCGGAGACGGGGAGCAAAGGAATTACGCGGTTGTCGGCCAACGCCGGAGCAACGGGGGTGTTGCACAGATTGCGTACGAGCGGATAAAAGCTGCTGGAAGTAGCTGCCCATCACTACGCTTTCGCAGCGCAGTCTTTCGCGGCCGACGTCCCGCGAAAACTTGCATGTCTGTGAAACTGTACGTGGTACCGTCTTCGCTGACCTGAATGTTCTCGAGAATCGCCCACCCTATCAGGTCGCGCGTCTGTTCGGCGGCCGCAAAGATAATTGGAAGCTTCTCGCCTCTTTGCTTTGCAAGCGCGAGAAGGTTCGCTGCGGAGGTCCAGCGTTTGTATTCTGTAAAATCCCCGGTTCCTGTTGCGGCAGCGTTCGTCAAGTCTTTTGTAGCCTTGATGGCATAGACGCACCAGGAACTCATATCTCTAGGCGTTTCTGTATTGCCAGCATCACTGCCGTCGGACCACGGGGAGTAGTACCCGTAGTTCAGACCCACTACGATGCTGCGTCGACCCTCAAGTACCTGCCTGCCCAACGCGGTTATCTCGTACACGCACGTCGGAGCAAGCTCTCTGCGCCCTGAGTGCGTGCGCAACTTTACGAGCGCCCCCTCACGCTGAAGATCCACAAGCGCCCACGCGACACGATTAACGAATACACGCACCCCGTTCTTCATTCGCTTCTGGCGCTCGCTACGGGTCATTTGCATCGTGGATTCTACGGCAGCGTGCACGTCCTCGCTGCTCTGTTCACGGCCGGCCGCAAACTGACGGAGAACCGGCAAGCGCAGATCTTTACGGGTTGGTATCGACATCAGGAGGCCCTCCGCTGCTCGCTGGATTACATTGCAGCGATCCGTTATGCCTGAGCACTCCTCGCGGCCCTAAGCAAAGGTAAGGCACCACGACCGAAGTTGAAGCCGTGGATTTGTCGCCTCGACGAGATGGTGGCGGCCCGCACTTCGGTGTGAGATCGGGCCAGATCAGAACCAGTTGATTCGGCACGTAAACGTAGTGCGGCGACGAGCGGTTCCTCTCTTCCGGCTTCACAAGCACATTACTCCTCCAGTTGACCGGCTTCGCCCGCCCGCAAACAGAGTGCATGCAACGGGGCCTGATATCCGGACCGGGTGAATTGAATGGGAACCAGTTCGCACTAGAGGACCGCGAGCAACGCCTCGGTTTCACTTGCGACTACTGCACGGCGCAGCTCCACTCGGGAACCACTGCCGAAAATCTCTCACGTGCGATTCGATTGCGGGACATCCTGACAGCACGGCGACATTTGAGTTCACTCTGCACACTTGCTTGATTCGCGCCCGCAGCGGAGGACCCGCCATAGGCACTCCACCCGGGCAAGTTCGAGGTCGTGACACTGGCCGCGCGGAGTGATTGTTCTCGAACGACGGGCAAACCGGAAGTTGGGCGAAGCGTCTGGTGACTGCCTCCGACTGCTCCGGCCCAAGTTTCCGTGAACGCCGTTCTCCGGGCACAATCGGGGCATCAACGTCGGAACAACCAGTGCCGGGGGCGGCGTCGGAGTATTCATGGCTCCCTTGATGCCTGTGCTCGCCGCCATTCGGCTATCCAGGCTGGCCGCCCATTCCGCGGAACCCTCGTGGTCCGACGTATCAATACCGCATCGCCAGCGCAAACGAGAGTTTCGGAAAATGCGCAAAGTCGATACCCAGCGCTCCGCAGGGAACTGGGTCAGCAGTCCCGCTCGTCTGAAAATTGACTGCGTTCCAGTCCGGAGCGTCTGGACCGGAACGCTCATTTCTAACACCGTGCCGCTCGACTCACGTTGCGTGAATTCGGTGTCCGAAGCGGCGCATGAAACACATGCGGCAAGCGCCCCATGCCCGTTCCCTCCATTGAGGCACGCTGACTCGGGGTCTCGCGGAGGCAAAGTCGAAATACCCGCGTCACGGTCGATATGCCAGCGAGAACTACTACCGCGGAGGCAGTTACCGCCGTGGTGCTGACCACCGCGAGGATTCAGAGACCCCACAGCGTTATTGTCAGCAGCGCTCTGTTGGAAGGTCTGCAGCTATCGTCGGCGGCAGTGCCGGTGCACGCGGCGCTATCGGGCCTCTCGCCGTAGGTGGCAAGGGTGCTGCACCCGGTGCCGTAATTGCCGGTACAGGAGAATCCATCCGGGACCAGCAAACCGGCAACAAGCGGCGCAGGTCGCCTCTTGTGACGGGTTACTGATGTCGGTGCCCTACCTTGCTCAACCTCAGTCGGTTCTCCCCGCTCGGACCAATGCGGGCCTGCCGCCAGCCAACTTCCACGAGCTCCGAATATTCGGTTTCCCCGACTGGCCACAGCGCGAGTTCGACCACATAGTGACGAGTTGCCGCTTGGTTGTTTTTCGTGCCGTCTCCTGCAGCGTGAGAAGCTCGGCGTGTCGTTCCCGAACGTCGCTGGTGGGCTGGAATCCCTTGAATATGCAATTCCCGAAAGTCGCTGGTTCGTAGGCTGAGACCTCCGCCGGTCCGGCAGAGCTGCCCTCCGAAGGTGAGCCGATCACGGCAACACCATTGGGTCGAACCGCTTGTCCGCAGGCAGTAGCGCCCTCGCACATGCATCCGGCCGAGTTCGTACCGGGGGCTGAACACCTCACGGCAGATTTTTAGCTGGCGAGCCTCGAAGCCTTTCCAGCGCATATTTGATCAGCTGTCCGCGACTCCGGGTTCCCGTTTTGCGGAACAGGTGCTGCAGCGTGCTCTTCACGGCACCCTCGGTTATCCCAAGATCGAGCGCGATCTGTTTGCTGGTCTGTCCGTCAACAACAGCGTTGAGAACAGTCCGCTCGCGGGGAGAAAGCTGGCTCCGTGGCTCCGGTTTCTGGTTGGGCAGAATCGACGAGATCATCACCTTAATGTGTTCGTCCTTGAGCCACCATCCACCCTCATGAAGTTTCCTGACCGCGCTTATCAGGCTGTCCGGCGGATCCGATCTGCAAACAATGCCTCCAGCGCCGTGCTTCAGCAGATCCAACGTCTCGGCGTCCTGCAACTCAGGCGTTACGACGAGAAAGGCCCCGGAGAACCCTTGTTGTCTCGCAAGCGGAATAACGTCGATCAGATGCTTGCAGCCGGAGTCGTAATCGAGGATGACAACATCGACCGAACCCGACGCGATCGCAGAAAGAGCATCGGAGATCAGCCCGCAGCTGGCCACTGTCACGATACCCGTCGCACGCTCGATGATGCGAGCGATACCTTCTCTGGTCAGTTCGTAGCCGTCGACTACAATGACCCGAATCGACGTAGATTGGTTCATCTTGCTCCTGGCCGTCCACTAAGGTATCCAACGCGCCAAGCAACTAAGGTTTATACCTTAATGCCTATCGATTTCAAAGAACTTTCTTTCGATTCTCACCGTGCGTTGGAGATCCTCGGGGGCAAATAGATTGGATACTCATCGAGCGATTTCATACCATCTAGCCTTTGGATATAGTACTTACTACACCTACGGCCCAGTACGCTCTGGACCAGCGTTGCATGAACCGTATGACGGAGCGTCGTGGCAAGCGGAATCTTACGGACCTCCGTCTTGGTGTTGCGACCAGCAGGATTGGCACGCCCATCGGAGACGTGTAAACCCACTAGTAAGAGAGCGACACTCTAAAGAGAGGCGTTAACACTCCTGTCGGCCTGACTAGCGGCGGTTCCCCTCTACGCATCTCCATACCTATCTAGCGCGATTATGACCACGGGGTAGACTTCTCAGGTACAAGTTCACAAATAAAGATGACCCGGCGTTCGCGTCCACGTGTTGCACGCACGAGGTCGCCGGTTCCGGCAACTTCGCCTCACCTCACCGCCTACCACAATCGTTGTGGTCAATTGCAAGGGTCATACGTTCAGGTCAGTGCGGATCTGCCTCAAGGTTGCCGGCTGTGCATGCCCAGAACCGCATTGCACCAGTGCCGTAACGCCGAACTGGGAAGGAGGACTGACAAAGGACAGAGCAAGGGCTGGCGCGATTGACAGGAACCCGTCCGGGTGGTCAAACGATGTCAGGACTAAAAAGCGTTCCCGGGACGCGGTGACCTATGAGTTGCTCGACGGCTTTCCTTCCTCTGAGGGCGACATCATCATCGTTTCGCTGACGAATCGACCGCCGTCGTTTGGGAACGACTTCTGAAGGACGGGAGAGCCTGATGCCGCTACTGGG
>DASQEG010000662.1:0-2577 GCA_035633775.1 Bryobacteraceae bacterium | reverse complement strand
CTGACGGGTCGGGGTCGCGTCCCATAAAACATCGGAAAAGCTCCGCCGGATCCTCGCTGTCACCTCGCGACAGGATGCAGTCGTGAAATGCCCGACCCACCTCCCGGCTGAAGATGCCCTCCTTCTGGAAGCGAGTAAACGCATCGGCGTCGAGCACCTCGGCCCACTTATAGGAGTAGTAGCCGGCAGCGTAAGCAACCGGTGACGCGAACAGGTGAGTAAAGCCCGCGATCATTCCGTACCGCTCAGGCAGGGGTGCCGACGCATAGGGCTGCGACAGATTTCGGGAGTAGGTGAGGACATCCCCGTCTTTGGCCTCGTCGTAGTTGATGTGGAGGTCCAGGTCCAGCGCTCCAAATCCGAGTTGGCGCATCTGGCCGCTTGCCGCGCGAAAGGTACGCGCCCGCTTCATCTTCTGAAACAGATCCTCGGGTAGCGGTTTGTCTGTCAGGTAGTGACGGGCAAACAAGTCCAGCGACTCGCGTTCCCAGCACCAGTTCTCCATGATCTGCGAAGGAAGCTCCACGAAGTCCCACGCCACGTTTGTGCCAGCCAGGCCACGCAGCTCCACCTTGCTCAGGCACTGGTGCAACAGGTGCCCGAACTCATGAAAAACTGTCTCAGCCTCCCGATGCGTCAGCAGCGACGGCCGATCCGCAACGGGCGGCGTAAGGTTCCCGCACATCAGTCCGAGGTGCGGGAGGAAAGTTCCGTCAGGAGCGCGGTAGCCAGTGATGAACGCGTCCATCCAGGCTCCACCCCGTTTGTTCTCGCGCGGGTACCAATCGGTGTAGAACGATCCTGCGTTGCTGCCGTCAGGTTCGAGGATCTTGTAGTAAGACACCGCAGCGTCCCACCCCGGAACACCCGATTCCTGCACGATCGCAACTCCGTAGAGGCGCTCTATCAGCCGGAACATGCCGCTAAGAACGCGCTCGAGCGGAAAGTACGGCCTCAGCGCCTCCTCGTCAAAATCGTAGACTTTGGCTCGAAGCTTCTCCGCGTAATACCCCACATCCCACGGCTGAAGAGGCGCGGCCCCGCTGCCCTCCAGTTCCCTGCGAAACTCGGTGAGTTCTTCCGTCTCCTGACGAAAGCGGTCCTCAGTACGCAGTCGCAGCTGCTCAACAAACTCTCGTGCGGCCGCACCCGTATGCGCCATCCGATCTTCCAGCACCAGATCGGCGAAGTTTGCATAACCGAGCAGGTTTGCTCGCTCACGCCGCAGCCGGAGGATACGTGACAGCAGAGCAGAGTTGTCGTGCGGTTCGGCGGTCGCACGGCTAATGTGTGCCCGGTACATCGTCTCACGGACAGCGGCATCATCCATGTAGGTGAGGACTGCCGTCAGGCTCGGAGCTTGCAGCGTGAAGCGCCACCCTTCGAGGCCCTTCGCTCTTGCGCTCTCGTGCGCTGCATCGATGGCGCTCGGCGGCAAACCCGCGAGCTGGGCAGCGTCCTGGATCAGCAGATCGAACGCAGCGGTTGCATCGACAACGTTTTGCGAGAACCTCGTTGTCAGCTCCGTCAGCTCGACATCGATCTGCTTGAGCCTTTCTTTCCCCGGTTCATCGAGTTCGGCTCCGTTCCTTCGGAACGCATCGAGTGTCTTTCGGAGAAGACGAGCGCGTGGACCGGTCAGGTTTCGGGCTTCATCGGTTTCGGCGTACGCCTTCAGAGCCCGATATAGTCCAGGATCGAGCGTCAGTTCCGTGCTGAACAGACTGACCAGCGGCTGCACCGCATTAAACGCGTCCCGGAGCGCAGGGTAGGTCGCAACTGCTTCCAGGTGAGAGATGACCCCCATCGCCCGACCCAGCTTCTCGCCCAGCCCCTCCAACTCGAGAACTGTGTTATCAAACGTCCGGGAACCATCGGACTCTGCCAGACGCTTCTGACGCTGGCGAGCTTCGGCCAGCAGTGTCTCGATCGCGGGCTGTACGTGTTCCGCACGTATCTCATCGAACGGAATGCGAAACTGTATGTCGAGCAGCGGATTCATCAGACTTACTATTGTGCCTGAAGAAAACGAAACGCCATCACCGGCGGCCGCACTGCGCGGCGACCGAGCCCTGCGCTTCCACATGGCTCTGCACGCGGCCAACGCACTCGCGTCTCTCGCCGTCCTGAAGATCGAAGGACCTTTCTATGCCGATTACCTGGTGGCCGGCTGGCTCGTATGCAGCTCGATCGCGGCACTTACGTCAGCCCGTATGCTCACGGGCTTCGCACGCAGGCCGCTTGGCCTGCTGATCGCGCTAAGTCTCTTCTATCTGGCTTCGGCAGTCACCGTATTCTGGCTAACTTGGACCGGCACTGTTGAACATACGCATGAAGAGGACGCCGTCGCTCGGAACTGGAGAACTCACGCACCTGTAAGTCGCTTGAGCGTCAAATCCCGGGCGCAGGCAACCGCTCCAACCGTCAGTCCCGAAGGTACCGAAGTCGCTTAAAGTGCAACCGCTAGTGGAAACGTCGTGCGCTCAGCGCCGGCACGAGGCTGAATTTGACGGGGCTAAAGCAACAACAGACCGCTGCGCAGCATCCGATGAGCATGGAAAAGATCAACGTAGGCCT
>DASQEG010000661.1:0-5423 GCA_035633775.1 Bryobacteraceae bacterium | reverse complement strand
TGCACGTTACGGCACGTTAACGCCGGTGACATGAGCTGCCTAGCGTGTGCTTCGCGCGTAATCAGGCAACACCTAAGGCTGCCCGATCCGCAAAGCCAGAGGAGATCCGGACGCTTGTTGAACGAATTGTCGCGACAAAGGAGTTCCGCCCCCAGGCTCAGCGCCTTAGTGCGTTTGGGGTGGAAACTACCCTGGACGGTAAGGTGGGTGAGATCAAGGACTCGCTAATAGCGGTGGAGCTCAGGATTACAACCCGCAGATTAATCAACCCCCGAAATATAAAGTGAACCGTGTGGCCGCGTGGCATCCTCGGCTCTGCTGGCAATCGCGCTCGCGGTTGTCGCGGCCACTTCAGTGTCCAGTGTCGTTGACCGCAGCATGTTTCGCCGCTTGCCCTATCGACGGCGATCGTCTGGTGTCTGTCAGCCTGATCCTGCCGGCGTGGGTTCCCGCAGGGGTGATGTTCGCGGGTGCCTATCGCGAGTGGAAGTCGGCACGGCGGGCCATGGACCTTGCCTCACGGAGCGGCGTTGGACGTGCGACCTTGGACCGGACTCGGCACAGCGCCTGAGTTGCGCGAAGGTGGAGTCAACGTTTCTCCTGAGGAGGACCGTCCGGGAGGAGAGCGCGTTGCGCTGCTATCTTCCGGATTGTGGCAGAGCCAGTTCGGCGGTGATGCCAACGTGATCGGCAGGCGTATCTCGCTGGATGGAACCGTTCGGTCAATGTTGCCCCGCTGCGCCCGTCAAGCCTCACGTATGGCAACTACGGCGAGCCGGCCGCCGGCATCCGGTCCCTCTGCCTTGAACGGAATCTTTGAAAGCCCCTTGAACGCGCCCGCGAACCGAAGGCCTGCACGCTCCAGCATGCTGACGATCTGGGTGGGGGTGTAACAACGCCATTGCGCGTGCTTTTCCCCGGAACCTCGTGGGCCTGACCAGTACCAGTTGAGAGCCACTATCCCGGAGATCGCGTCAAACGCTGGCTCGTCGAGGAAGATTGTTCCATCCGGCCAGCGCATGGACAACTTCGAGCAACGCGCAGTGCGAGCACACACTAAATCGCGATGATTGGTCTCCACCACTACCCGCCCGCCTGGTCGGACGGCTTGCCTCAGATTTCGAAAGATCGCCAGGTCCTCTTCCTCCGTTCCATACCCGAAAGATGTGAAGATGTTGCAGACAACGTCGAACCCTGTCGCAGGGAGAGGCAACCGTAGGTCGTGGTTAAGGTATCGCAGCCGGTCGGTGGGCAAATCAGCTCGTTGACGCTCTGCCGCAGCGAGCAGCGCCTCGGATTGGTCAACACCGAGCACCACCGCACCCAGCTCTGCCAATGGGCGGGAGAGCCTGCCTGAGCCGCACGGCGCATCAAGCAGCCGGCACCCCGGCTTGAGATCAAGCATAGACCAGAGTTCGCCAGCTTGTTTCGCGCTGCTCTCAACGCTGAACAGTTGCGCCGCGATCTCCAGATAATCTTCATCGAAGAACGCCTTCGACCAATCACTCAACGGCGAGTCTCCTCGTTACAAGAACGTTCAGAATGCGGGCAGACTTCGTACAGTCTATGCGATGCGTGGCTGACGCCGCATCACCTGTGTGTACCACTCGCCCAGCTTGCACACTGGGCGAACCGAGTCGCTTTGCAGGGGTGGCGACTCGGCGCAGCAGCACCGGAATAGCCGGGCACTTGCTACGTGACCCCGCCAGTCACTTTACGCTCGCCGGTCTGTTGATCCGTACGCACCTTCAAGCTCAGACCTTCCGGTCAAACTGCAAGTCGATCGGCGCTGCCAGCCGGGTGGCCTTGACCTTCGCTCCCGTATCGAAGTTCAAGCCAATGCACAGGAGTGCGCGGAACTGCTTATAGCCAACGCTGCCGGGGAGATATGCATGGAGGAACATCGTGGCCTTTCCATTTCGGTCTACAAAGACCGATGGATGTCCGGGAGCCAGCCATTCGGCAGTAGACTGCAGGAAAGCACCAGTGGGCTTCTCGAACGGTCCGAGCGGTGAATCGGAGACGGCCGCGCCAATTCCGTACTCCACCGTAGAAAAGTCGTTGCCTGCGTAAAACATGTAGTACCGATCTCCAATACTGGTGACCCACATGCCCTCAACCACGTGCGCTTCCCAGCCCTGGTCGTTTTCAAGCACTTTCTCTTTGTCGCCGGTGAGACTCACACCGTCGGAGGACAGCGGCTGAACGTAAATCGTCGTCTTGAGATTGCGCAGGATCGTGCGACATTGATGCTGAACCTCCGGGTCCGCGTCTTGATGGGCGCATCCGCTGAGACGCTGCTCGAATGCGGCGAAATCAGAATTGATGCTTTGTATCAACGCGTGCTGAACGAAAAAGCGCTCCATCGGCTGGAGTTCGCGAATCCAGGGCCACAGAGCGGAGAGGAAGGATGCAGTGACCCTGTCCTGTCGGTTCTCAAAAAGTCGGGTGATACGGCTCGGATGAGTGTAGATGAACTCGTTCAGGAGATTCGGCCAAATCCCGTTCTTGTCCTCTTTCCAGTAAAGGTACGAGCGGCCGGCACTTTGAACGTACACATGAGGGTCGATCTTGTCACCGGTCAGCAGCGGCTCGGGCTCCGCGCTGTAGGGCCCCTCGGGGTGCCTCGCGCGCGCAACGCCAATACATAGTTCGGATCGTGCACTCCGGTCACGCGCGACGAAGTAGGCGCGAAACTCGCCATCAACCAGGTGCACTTCCGGCGCCCAGAAGTCTGCCACGTTCTCACCGACGGACGCCCATGGCGGTTCCGCTCCTCGGGGGAAGATAAATCCCCGGGGCTCCCAGTTCTGCAAGTCCCTGGAACGGAGGATTGGAAATGCGTCGGGCGCATCGTTGGACGTGCAAAAGACGTAGTACCAATCGTGCGGATCTCCTGCCTGCGCGGCTTCAAGACGCAGCACGGCCGGATCGCCGTAACCGTACAGAATGTCCGGGGAAAGATTCGTCGTCACGAGTGGTGTATAGCCGGGATCCGATGCCGAGGCTAACTGCGGAGCCCGGTTCAGCGGCATACACGTACCGGAATCCACGGCTAACGCGGTTAGGAAGTCCAGATATGATTCGTGATCTCTCCGCGGCAGGTCGTAGGTTTTATGTTCCGCGCTCGTGCTGAGTTCACCGCACGTTGTCACACGTATCGCCAGTCCGGCGCCCGCTTCCGAAATAGAGACTACGAAATCGTGCGGAGCGGCGCGAGGCGACCGAAATAGCTGTCCTGCTGGTGGCGAATATTGCATGTTCAGTCGCCCTTTATTCGCTCTGTCCGGTCGGCAATAGCTATCCGCCTCGTTGTGGACGCGCGTCCGACCGGATTGGTGTCATCAGACCCGGACCGATGAAACGAGCTAATTCCCGTACAAGCCGTGGCTGGTAGGTGTGGTTCTACGCAATGTCACTTTATTCGCTTGTTAAAGACGCTGTTTGTTGAAACTCCATACCAGTATCGGTGCGCGCACAGCGATAAGGCGAAGCATCTGCTGATTTGACCGATCTCCCGATGACTGACGTTTGCATGCAGAGGCGATGCGACCGAGGAAAGCCGCGCCAAACCTGGCGGTTGACTTCGGATTCGGCGTGTTTCCGTCCATGATGGTCCTGACGAACCGACCCGGTAATCCGAAATCGAGTGCCTCGGCAGAGGCTCGTGAGAGAGCCTGAGGGCACCTGCTGGAACGAGAAACTAGAGGTCCAGTGTTTGCGCGACTTCGAGGATCTGGGCCCGGTCGGGGTTTAGCTCCTTCATCAGCAATGGCGGGGCTTCGGCGCGGTCGAATTCCTGATTCAGGCACAGTTTGGCTATGCCATACCGCTCGCTGGCGGTAATCTCGCGCGCAGTGCCCGTCCACTCGGGCAGCCGTTCCTCCGGCAGGAAGACGGCCACGACCCGAGGCTCAGAACGGCTTGCCGAAACACTGAATTGATACTCAATAAAGCTCTCCCCCGAGCGGCGGACACGCCGGAAGCCGGCGAAGCTGTACTCGTAGACATAGCCGCTTTCCGCCGTCCAGGAACGCGTTCTGCCGGCGTGCGCGCCACGCGTGAGGGGGGCTTCCCGGCGGAGCAGTTTACGCCAGAACTCCAGCAAGCATTGCAGCGTACCACGCATGCGCTCGCGTGTTACTTTGGGATTTCATGGCAGAGTCGGCGGCCGAGCTGAAGAGGACACCCCTGCATTCGGTCCACGTCAAGGCCGGAGCGCGCATGGTGGATTTCGGCGGCTGGGCTATGCCGGTCCAGTACAGCGGAATTCTGGAAGAGCACAAAGCTGTGCGGACCGCGGTAGGCCTCTTCGATGTCAGCCACATGGGAGAAATCGAGATACGCGGGCCGGAAGCGCTTCAGCTCGTCAACAGCGTAACAAGCAACGACGCTGCGCGCTTAAAGATCGGGCAGGCGCAGTACTCCGGGCTTTTGTACGACACCGGTTGTTTCGTCGACGACATCCTGGTGCATAAGGTCGATGAGGATCACTATTTCTTGTGCGTGAACTCGTCAAACCAGGATAAGGATTACGACTACATCTCGACCGCCAACCTGCATAAGGCAACGGTAGAGTTCGCCAGCGACCGCTACGCGCAGATTGCCGTTCAGGGGCCCCGGGCACTTGCAACCCTGCAGAAGCTTACGAAGACTCCGCTGGAGACAATTCGCTACTACTGGTTCCAGGACGGCGAGGTGAATGACTTCCCGGCGCGGATTGCCCGAACGGGTTACACCGGCGAGGACGGATTTGAAATTTACGTCGCTCCCGATCAGGCCGAATCCCTGTGGAACGCTCTTCTCGATGCCGGCTCGGAGTTCGAAGTTCGTCCTTGCGGACTGGGCTGTCGGAATACGCTCCGGCTGGAAGCAGCGATGGCCCTGTATGGTCACGAGATCGATGCATCCATAACACCGCTAGAAGCCGGACTCGGATGGATTGTAAAGCTCAATAAGAGCGATTTTACGGGTAAATCCGTTCTTCAGAAGCAGCAGGAAGCTGGTGTCACCCGAAAGCTGACAGGTTTCGAGATGCAGGGGCGCAGCATAGCCCGGGAAGGCTATGAGGTCCTGTTGAACGGAGAGGCTGCTGGCTGGGTGACCAGCGGAGGGCCTGCGCCGACCCTCGGCCGCAACATTGGTTTGTGCTATCTTCCCGTGCACGCCGCCGTGCCCGGTACACCGATCCAGATCGTCATACGCAACCAGCCGGTGGATGCGGTGACGGTCGCAACTCCTTTCTACAAGAGACCGAAATGACCTATCCTGCGAACTTTCGCTATACCCGTGAACACGAATGGGTTTCTTTGGAGGGCGACATCGGAACCATCGGTATCACGGATCATGCTCAGCATGAACTCGGCGATATCGTTTACGTCGACCTGCCTAAGGCTGGAACTGCTGTCGTGAAGGGGCAGACG
>DASQEG010000660.1:0-4435 GCA_035633775.1 Bryobacteraceae bacterium | reverse complement strand
GGAGCGGACGCATGAACCAAAGTGACCCGAGTACCATGCTGAGCACCGGGAACTCAAGCATCGTATCTCCGGCGAGCAGCAGTGAAGCTGGCAACGAAAGAAACGTCAGGGTGCCGGCGAACGCGATCGCCTGAGATCTGTATGTTCGGAGCACGAGATAGAACAGCAGAATGGACGATGCGAACACACAGCAAGCTACGGCAAGTCGCGCCGCGAATGGACTTACCCCGAAAACCGCGAAGACCAATGCTTCGAATACCGGGAAAAGCGGCGGATGGTACGGCATGGAAAGTGCCGGAAGTCGTGCGAAGTACTTTTGCAGGTACTGTCTCGGTCGGAGCAGTTGGCCGTCACGGACCATGTCATAGATGGCTGCACCGTTCAAAGCGTGGCGCGCCTGGTCGTTGTAGGTTATATCGGTAGTTCTCGCCCCTCTGAGGCCCAACAGTGCAAACAAAACCGCGAGGCTCAGGGCTAGCAGGCAGGCGCCGCGGCTTCGCCGTTCCTCCGCCGGATGCCGTCGGCTATTCGCGCCAGATTGCGGCGGCACAGAAGGCATCGACGCCGGAGTTGGCATAGAAATCAACACCAACAGTGTAAGACTTGCTCAATCTGGCACGTGCTAGCATGACTGGGAATGAGGCTGGGCATTGCGCTTACTGTACTCGCCGCTATGCTTCAGGTAAGCTGTACGAGCGGCGCCGAGAAAGCACAACGCCACATTCAGGAAGCCAAAGCGTTACTTAAAGCAGGCCAGGCTGATGAGGCGGCAAAGAGGTTTCAGGCCGCTATCGCTGCGGATGCTCGCGCAGGCGACGCGTACTACGGACTGGCTGCGATCCAGTGGAATCGGCCCTGGACAGACAGTCTGGAGAAAAATCTCGCACGGGCTGTGGAGTTGCAGCCAAACAATAAGGACGCTCACGAGAAGCTTAGCGAGTTATATCTCCAATACTTTCAGGGCGAGACCAAGGGACTGCGCCGCCGTGATCGTCTGCGGCTTTTTACTGAACAGATGGCGGTCGCTGCTCGATCTCTTCTGAAGATCGATCCGCAGTCCGTTCAGGGCCACAAGGTGCTCGGCATCGCCGAAGATGCGAATCGCAATTATGATGCTGCGATCCATCACCTTCGTATTGCTTTTCAGGGCCAGCCGGATTCAGACGCTATCGCGGCGAGTCTGTTCAAGGCGTTGGTCGCGGCGAAGCGCGGCGATGAAGCGGATGACTTAGCCATGAGTTTCACGTCGCGGGTGCGCAATCCGGATGCCCTGTGGTTGGCTGCGGTGCGGCACTACAAGAGCACGGGAGGTCACGCAAAAACGCAAAAGGCTACGCAGAACGTGCTACAGCTCAATCCGGACCATATCTGGGCAAACCTGGAGTTCGTCTGGCTTTACCACAGTACAGGACGACCGCAGGAGGCGGAGAAGCTGGCACAGACTCTCGTAAATTCGCCTGAGCGTTTTCCTGAAGGTCTGACATTAGTTACCGAGTTCTATATCGAAACAGGACAGTACGAAAAGGCCGCAACCACACTGAAGTACGCTGAGGCACGGTTTCCGACTCGAGTCACCGAGCTTCGGCTGCGACGAGCACGCCTGCTCCGGGAGTCGGAGCGGCCCAGGGAGGCACGACTCATAGTCGATGAACTGCTGAAAGAGCGAAGTGATCTGGCGGACGCAAAGGTGTTGCACTACGCTCTGCTGGCAGACGCGAGGACCGCGTATGACACCGGTGCTGCAATTCGCGAGCTGCAGGCTTTACGCGAGCAGCAGCCCACCAGCGTGAACGTCGTACGTGAGTTGGGACGAGCTCAATTTGCTGCCGGACTGCTTACAGACGCAGCAGACACGTTGCAGGAGGGCCTGCGGCTGGAACCGCGATCCGTGCCCGTACGAACGGCACTGGTGGACGTATATGTCGAGGATGGCTATCCCCTTCTTGCGCTAAGCACGGCGCTGCAGGGTCTCTCCGAGCAGCCGGAGAACTCGGCTCTTCTTTTTGCCAGGGCGAAAGCTCTCGCAGCCTTGCAGCGTTATGAAGAGGCAAAGTCTGTACTCCAAACTCTGACCGGGCGCCGGCAGGCATCCCTCGACACCGAAGTGCTGATGGCGGAGATCGAGATAGCACAGGGACAGCTTGAATCCGCGTCAGGTCGTCTGTCCCGAGTCGGCAGCGCGAGCACAGCCCGAGTTGCCGAGGTACGAGCCCGGCTGCATGGAGCCCGTGGCGAGCATGAGGCAGCACGTCAAGTGCTTGCCGAAGCAATCGGCCGAGGCTTCAATGACCGTCCGATGGTTATGAAGTATGCCGCCGCAGCATCAGCAGCAGGAAAGCACGACGAAGCTCTGAGAGCTGCGCAGCAGATTGCGGCGAAGCTCAAGAACGCGACGACCAGCATTCTGCTCGCTGATGTACTTCAGGCCAAAGGAGACGTGCGATCAGCACTCAACCATGCCAGGCAGGCATTGAAGGCCTCTCCCCGAGACGAGAACATCCGATTGCGCATTGCAGAGCTGATGCAGTTGAACGGAGAGGATGCGAAACAGGCGTATGAGGCTGCCCTTGCCGGCCGGCCCGACGATCCGAAGGTAGCAATCCGGGTCGCGGAACTGTCGCTCGGTTCCGACCCGGGCGTGACCACTTCGCTGTTGCAGCGCGCCGTGCGTAAGGGCAACAACGACCCGGATGTCCTTCGTCGTGCGGCGCGTGTGTATACGAAATTAGGGAACCCCATCGAGGCCCAGACGCTCTATCGCCTCCTGACAGCCACACAGGGTGCGAGTACATCCGACCGTGTGGAGTACGCAACGAGTCTTTTGGCGACTGGCGATCGACTTGCCGCGAGGCGTGAGATCGACCTTGCGCTTCAGCGTGACCCGGGTGCGCGCGACTCTTCAAGCATACGCAAGCTGATGGCGAGCTTCTGACGGGACCGAGGATCTCAGGTCCAAGCCGGCGAACGTCTAGCACTGCCGTGAAGTTCTAGCCTTCGTGGGCCCGTTTCGCGAGCCGGGCATCAAACGGCTTTGGACGACGCAGAAACTGAGTGCTGAAAAGGCTGCCGCAGAAACTCACGACGGCACTGGAAACCAGGTGAGCTTCCATCGTGTAGCTGGCCAGGGTACTCGCACTGTACAGCCACGCCGCGGCGACCGTCGTTCCCGCTGCTGCAAAACCCAGGAGCGGATTTCCGCGGACGTTCCCGTCGTTTGTCGCGGACTTCGGCGTCATCACGTATCCAAACTGTCGGCCGAACATAACATCGCTAAATGCCAGCGCCAGTTGAGGTACCTTGGCGAGTCGCAACAGACGCGCCCGGCAGTGCACGCCGGCTTCGACGTCCGGCTGCAGGAAATAGCGTTGACGAAACAGATAGCAGATCGTCAGCAGCGCAGCCACTGCGAGAAGTGGCACCTTGGGCAGCGATGCAAGCGTCACAGGAAGGCTTCCCCGGAGAGCAATCTCCAGGACCAGAACATACGACATAGCGGCAAGTAGAAGCGGTTGCAGGTAATTGACTCCATGCAGGCCGCTCGCGATGCGTGTTTTCAGTGGCAGGTTAACTCCGTTAGCACCACCGCGGCGGAGCTTGAGATCGAGCAGGGATCGTGCCCACCGTCTCTGCTGGGTCAGGTAGCCAGGCCAGTCAACGGGCGTGACTCCCTTCGCGAGTACCAGTGGCACGTACACGCCAGACCACCCCGCCTCGCGGTAGTGCATGGTGATCAGCAGGTCATCCGCATCGTGGGCCGCAAAGCCACCCACCGCCTCAAGCGCTGTCACTCGATGTACGTTGTGACACCCCATCACGATGGGGTAGCCCATGCCAAAGGCCGCCATCTGAATGGTTGAATTGAAGTCGTATGTTTCTTCCGCGGCGCCAGCGGCGATAAAGCTTGCGGCTTGGTTGTAGTAAACCTGCGGGGCCTGTACGTAGCCGATTCTGCCGTCGCAAAAGTACCCGATCGTCTGAATCAAATATTCTGGTCGGGGTATGTGATCCGGGTCGAAAGCTGCGACGACGTCATAGTGATCGAACCCGTAATCCGTCAGCCATGCATTGTAGTTGCCGTGTTTAGTCCGGGAGCCGAATGTTCCACCGTCACCGTGATACTCAGGACGGTATTTTCGCGAGAAGTGCCGAACACCAAGTTTTCTACAAAGCTTCCGGGCCGCCTCATCGTCCGTTTCGTCCAGCAGCCAGGTATCGTGCGGGTATGCCATCGCGCACATGGCCTGTAGTGTGATCTCAATCATCTCAATCGGCTCAGAATGAGCGACGTAGGTCGTAACAGCCGCAACCCGCAAGCCTTCAGGAGGCTGCACGGGATCCGGGGACCGCATTCGGCGCAGGATCATCCACTTCGCAAGCGAGCTGATTGTAACCAGGAGGGCAACACCGATGCTGAGAACTCCGCTCGCCGACCAAA
>DASQEG010000659.1:0-4273 GCA_035633775.1 Bryobacteraceae bacterium | reverse complement strand
CGCCTGCTTCCTTTATTACTCACGTGTACGGCCGGAGCAGGTTCGTTTATGGGGCGAATTCCCGCTCGACCTCCGACGACGTGGCTACGTTGAGCGATGATGAAACCGTGGTGGCTGCGGAGTTCCTGGAAAGGGCGCTGCAACCGATCGGCGGCCCACAGTATCTCGAGTTGTCGCGCTCTTACGCGCTGCTTACCGACAGTCCCGCGGCCTCTTCCGCGACAACTCGGGAGCAGGAGCCTGGATTTGATCGGGTCCTATGACATCCCGAAATGGGTTGCGTTTGGCTCTGACCGTTTTCTGTACCTTGTGCAGGGTATCCCCAATAATGTTCTTCGGATTCCGCAGCGACGGCGAATTGGCATTCGCTTGCGGGGCAAGACGTAACTCAGTCCTGGTATGCTGAAGGAACCAGGATGAAAGCTATTCGCGTTCAACAGCCGGGCGGTCCTGAAGCTCTACGCCTGGAAGATATCGACGTACCGCAGCCGGAGCCCGGACACGTTCTCGTTCGCGTTGCCGCCGCGGGAGTGAACTTCATCGACATCTACCACCGCACTGGCCTTTACCCAGTCCCGGCACCATTCACACTCGGGCTGGAAGGCGCAGGGACGGTGGAAGCTGTCGGGTCGGGCGTCGATCACATCAAGTCCGGCGATCGAGTAACGTGGTGCCTTGGCAGCGGCCCGCGTTCCTACGCGGAGTTCGCCTCAATTCCAATAAAGGCTGCAATCCCAGTGCCGGTCTCCATGGACCTGAAGCTTGCCGCCGCTTCCATGCTCCAGGGTATGACCGCCCACTATCTGGCGCACAGCACTTATCCGCTGAAACCCGGCGACATCTGTTTGATCCATGCTGCGGCCGGCGGCACGGGCATGCTCCTGGTGCAGATGGCGAAGATGATCGGCGCCCAGGTGATCGGCACCACCTCGACCGAGGAAAAAGCATCGCGTGCCCGCCGAGCCGGTTGTGATGAAGTCATTCTGTACACGCAGTCGGACTTCGAAGTCGAGGTGAAACGCCTGACAGATAATCGCGGCGTCGACGTGGTCTACGACAGCGTGGGCAAGACAACTTTTGAGAAGAGCCTGAACTGTCTTCGACCACGCGGCACGATGGTAACGTTCGGCAACGCGAGCGGGCCAGTCGATCCCGTATCGCCACTTGCGCTGACTCAGCGCGGGTCTCTGTTCCTGACCAGGCCCAAGCTCGCCGACTACGTGGCGGGTGAGGATGAACTGCGGTGGCGCGCTGGAGACGTGCTTGGGTGGGCGGCGGCCGGTCGCCTCAAAGTCACGATCGATCGCGAGTATCCTCTGGGCGAGGCCGCGACAGCGCAGCAGGACCTCGCCGAGCGCCGCACCTCCGGCAAGCTGCTCCTGATTCCATAATGAAGCCGGAGCTCAAGGAGCGCATCAGGCAAGTTTCAGAACGGCTTTTGTCCGAGGCGTTTTTAGTAACGCACCTACCGAACGTTCGTTATCTTACGGGTTTCACCGGCAGCAACGCGGCGCTCGTCCTTGACGGCCGGAACGCCACGCTGCTGACCGACCCGCGTTACAACGTACAAGCGATGCAGGAATCCGCCTGCAAGGTGAAAATCGTTAAGGGTAATCTAATCGCCGCCGCAGCGAAGCTGATCGCCGCCCGCCAATTCAAGAGTGTCGGCTTCGAACAGGACCACATGCTGTTCTCTTCATGGTCATCGTTGCGCGGAGCGGCGGGGCGGAAGGTCCGGCTGCAGCCAGTCTCGGGCCTGGTCGAGACTGCACGGATGATCAAGTCTCCGGCTGAAATCGAGCTGATCCGAAGGTCAGCCGAGGCGAATTCAGCCGCTTGTGCCCGCGCAATGAGACGCCTCAAGCCCACGACCACCGAAGCCGAACTGGCGGCCGAGATTGACCACGGCATGCGGCGCGCTGGGGCGGAAGGCCCGGCTTTCGAAAGCATTGTTGCGGCCGGCGAGCACTCGGCCTTGCCTCACGCACGTCCGCGTAACGAGGCTATCGGGTCCAATCGGCTACTATTGATGGACACTGGCGCGGTGCGCGGTGGTTACTGCAGTGACATGACGCGAATGGCGTGCCTGGGAACCCCGGATCGGAGAAGCCGGGACCTGTTCAATGCAGTGTTGGAAGCCCAGCTTGCAGCACTGGATGCTGTGAAGGCCGGAGTCGCTACGGTGGCGGTCGACGCCACGGCACGCAAGGTGCTTCGGAAGCACGGCTGCGACAAGCTCTTCGTTCACTCGACAGGTCACGGGCTGGGACTGGAGATTCATGAAGGACCGAGAGTCGGCAGGAAGGATCCTACAGTGCTTGAGGCCGGTATGGCAATCACGATCGAGCCGGGAGCTTACATCGAGGGGTTCGGGGGCGTGCGCATCGAGGACACAGTGGTGGTTACTGCCAGCGGCTGTGAAGTACTGACGCCGCATCCGAAGGAACTGCTGACAATCTGACCATGACGATTGACGAGATCAAGGAACTGATCCAGTTAGTTAACGAAAGTGGCATCGCCGAACTGGAGGTGGCACGCGGCGATAATCGCGTGCGCATCCGCCGAAGCAATCCCGCGCCTGCGCAGGAGATTCTGCTACCCTCCGCGACCCCCGTCCTCGCATCTTCGCTGGTTGCTTCTGCCCCGGCCGTTGCGGGTCCGGTCGGGCTTACGGGCCCCGCTTACACCGCAGCGCCCTCACATGCAGGCATTGAAACGCCTAGCGTGTATGTTAAATCGCCCATTGTCGGAACGTTCTATGAAGGATCTTCTCCGGGCGCCCCCCCGTTCGTTAAACCTGGCGACAGGATTTCAGTCGGCCAGGTGCTCTGCATCATCGAATCGATGAAGCTGATGAACGAGATCGAGTCCGACGTCGCCGGAACCCTTAGTGGCGTGCTTGTCGAGAACGGGCAGCCTGTTGAATACGGCGAGGCACTGTTCGCGATTCAGCCGGCCTGACATGTTTCAAAAGGTTCTGATCGCGAACCGCGGGGAGATAGCGCTGCGGGTCATCTGCGCGTGCCGCGACCTCGGCATCAAGACGGTTGCGGTCTACTCAGAGGCCGACAGTAACAGCCTCCATGTGCGGTTCGCTGACGAAGCTGTGTGCATTGGTCCCGCACGCAGCGCCCGGAGCTACCTGGATATTCCTTCGGTGATCAGTGCTGCCGAGATTACCAACGCAGACGCAATTCACCCCGGCTACGGCTTTCTGAGCGAGAACGCCGACTTCGCCGAGGTGTGCAACACGTCCGGGATCTGCTTCATCGGCCCGCGCGCGGACGTCATCCGCGAAATGGGCCTGAAGCAACGCGCGAGAGCACTGATGCAGGCCGCTGGGGTGCCCATACTGCCGGGATCCAACGGCATTGTTCAGTCTGCTGATGAGGCTGCTGAGGTCGCCGGGCGGATCGGGTTCCCCGTGATCGTCAAAGCTTCCGCCGGCGGCGGCGGTCGTGGCATGCGCATCGTCCGGACCGCACAGGAGTTGGCCTCAAGCCTCGATCAGGCGCGCGCTGAAGCCACCGCTGCCTTCGCATGCGGTGATGTTTACATCGAGAAGTTCATTGAAGCACCGCGACACATCGAATTTCAGGTGCTCGCAGACAGCTACGGTGATGTTGCGGTACTCGGGGAACGTGAATGCTCGATTCAGCGGCGACATCAGAAGCTGGTCGAAGAAGCACCGTCGCCCGGTGTATCAGACGAGTTGCGCGCGCGGATGACGTCGACCATCGCTGCGGCTATGCGCTCGGTAGGCTACACCAACGCAGGAACTGTCGAGTTCCTGATGGACGAGACGGGTTCACTGTACTTTATCGAAGTGAACGCCCGTGTTCAGGTCGAGCACCCTGTAACCGAACTGGTCACCGGCATTGACATCGTCAAGACGCAGATCCGCATAGCTGCCGGCGAGCGGCTGCAGGACCTGCTTCCTGGTTCGATAGCCATCACTGGGCACGCCATAGAATGCCGCATCAATGCCGAGCATCCCGAGACTTTCGTCCCTTCTCCGGGCAAGATCACAGGTCTAAACCTGCCCGGCGGCCCAGGAGTACGGGTGGACACCGCCGCTTACACCTATGGGGTGATTCCGCCTTATTACGATTCGCTGGTTGCCAAGCTAATCGTGCATGGCGCCACTCGGGACGAAGCGATCGCCAGGATGAGCCGGGCACTGACTATGTTTGTGGTCGAGGGCATCCACACCACAATCCCGCTGCACCAGCGAATCATGAACGACCCTGATTTTCAGGATGGGCGCCTGAGC
>DASQEG010000658.1:0-3497 GCA_035633775.1 Bryobacteraceae bacterium | reverse complement strand
CGTGGTGCCTGAAGCTCCCCAGATCTCGGCTGCGCAGACACGGCCTGACATCGCGGCGCCTCAGTCAGGTTTGCCCACCCCCGGACCGCCTCCAGCCCAGCCGCCCAAGGTCACCTTCGAGCGGCCTGGCACAGTTTCCGGAGCTCCTGTTGGCGGAGGCCTGGGCCGAGGGCAGGTGCCGAGGCCTGCGGGCACGGTCGCAGAAGCTGTCCGAGAGGCGGTCCGCCCTGCTGGCAAGGGCCTGATCGTTGGCGACGAGGACCCGGCGCCCGGGTCGAACCCATCCGCCGCCGCCGTGCCGGTTCCGGGAAAGCTTGGAAGCTCGGTGGAGTTGCTTAGCGACCCTCAGGGGGTCGACTTCTGGCCCTACATGATGCGTGTCCTGACCGCTGTGCGCCGCAACTGGTTTGCAGTCATTCCTGAAAGCGCGCGCTTTGGACGTCAGGGCCGCACGACGATTCAGTTTGCGATCGACCGCAACGGAACCGTGCCCAAACTGGTGATTGCCACACCTTCTGGCACGGAAGCACTGGATCGGGCTGCGGTGGCCAGTGTCAGTGCGTCGAACCCTTTCCCCCCGCTTCCGGGCGAGTTCAAAGGTTCTCAAATCAGGCTTCAGTTCGTATTCAAGTACAACGTTCGCTGAGTACGGGATACCGCCACCCCCCGCTTGGGCGGCACCGCCCACCCCGCAAAAAGTTCACTCGTTATCAGGGTTTCCCTTATTGGCGTGCGGCACTTTGATCGGTACAGTCATTGCTGTATGAGGGTGCCCGCGCAAGACCAGGAGAATTTTCGTACGGCGTAGCTACTCCCTTTTCGAAGCCCACGGAGCAGCATATTTATGAGCACAGCCGCGCATCCAGCAGCAGTACACTTGAGGTACGTCCCGAGCCCGCAATCGCGCTCCCGCGCAATCAAGCGCGTAACGCGGACCGTCGAGATCGATCGCAAATCGCTGCAACGCCAGGCAGTTCGCGACCGCCTCGTCATGGAACATCTCGGCCTGGTACGGTCGATTGCACTGCGTGTTCGTGAAACGCTGCCCGTCCATGTCGAGCTGGATGACCTGATCCATTCAGGCATTCTCGGCCTGATGGATGCGGCCGCACGGTTCGACGCTGACAAGCAGGTTTCGTTCGCTGGGTACGCCAAGTTTCGGATCCGGGGAGCTGTTCTTGACAGCCTGCGGGAGCTGGACTGGGCTTCGCGGGACCTGCGCCGCCGCTCGCGCGAACTCGATACTGCAGTCCATGAGCTGGTTGGGGAACTCGGCCGCAACCCGACCGAGGATGAGCTGTCCGCGCGCCTGGGTCTGCCAGTAACGGCAACGCGGAACCTGCTGCATGAACTGCATAGTGCTGCAACCGTGTCAGCCGACTCGCGGACAAGTGGTTCAGCGGATCTGCCGATGCCCGACTACGCGAGCTCGCCTGAGCTGATGCCTGATCGCATTTTTCGTCATCAGGAGAGCCGGGGAGCACTGCAGTGGGCGATGCAAGCGCTGCCGCCGCGCTATCGCGAGGTGCTGGTGCAGTACTACGAGAACGATCTCACGATGAAGGAGATCGGTGCCCAGCTGGGAATCAATGAGAGCCGGGTGTCGCAGATTCACAAGGCCGCCCTGGAGAAGATGAGCTCGGCCCTGTCAGCTGCGGGTATCCGCTCCAGTGCAGCTTTCTAAGCATTAACCCGATCCGGGCGGCCCGTGCTGTACGTCAAGCTTGTCGTCGCAGGCCGGCCTTATATACATGCAACTTGGTGAGCCGCCCGGGGGCAAAAGGGCTGAGGGGTGCGCTAACGTAGTGGCCGGGAGGCGGCGCGTATGCAACCTGAAGCTCCGACGCTCAGTGACGCAGTAACCGAGGACGTAGAGACTCTGCAGCGAGATGGAATCGTAGGCAAGAAGGCCGCGTTCTCGCGCGAGTGGGTTGAGCAGATGCGGGAGGACATGATGACGTCCTTCTGGGAAGCGATTCAGCGGCCCGGCGGAGCTGTCGGGCGCGGGCCTCGGCGATGGTATGTCGAAGTGCATCCGCAAGCGATCAGCGGATTTGTTGACCTCGTAACGCACCCATGGGTAGTCGCCATGTCCGAGAACGTGCTTGGTCCCAACTACGAGATCGTCGAGATTGGGTTTGACACCCCGTTTCAGGGTGCGAAGTTCCAGCCCTGGCATCGCGATTTCCCGTCGACGAAGGAAGCCTACGAAGATCACCGGATCACGTCTCTTGCGTTCAATCTCACTGGTGTGGATGTGACGCCTGACATGGGTCCCTTCGAGATCGCGCCGGGGACCCAATGGGACGACGGGCGGACGTGGAACGCGGAGATGTTCCCCGATCCCAGTCTGTGGCCCCGCTACGAGGAACGCGCTGTACGCAAGTATCCGAAAATGGGTGACATCTCGTGCAGGTCGGCACTGACCGTGCATAGAGGCACCCCGCATCCGTCGCCAATTGCGCGTCCGGTGCTTGTGTTGGGCGTCGATGCGCCAGGGGCGGGACACGCTGCACTGCATGACATGACGGTCACCAGAGACTTCTATGACGCGCTGCCTCAGCTCGTGCGAGAACACCTGGTCTGCCGCGTGGTCGACAAGCTGCAGCCAATCACGCAAAAGCATGACATCGAAGGTCTGGTAATGGGTTGATGCCGGACGCGTTCGGCTACTAACTCCGACATTGTTGTATAAGGTGTAGATGCTGAGTCGCCGGGCCTGCGTGTCCGCTCTTGCCGCTGGTGCGTGTGCTGCTTCGGACCGGCAGGTCGTCGGTCAGGGACAGCACCGGTACCGAGTTGTACCCGGGTGGGGAGTACTCGACGAGCGTACGCCCGTGAAGAACTGCCACGGCATCGTGCGGGATGCTGAGGGGCATCTGATTCTGCTCACTGATCACACGGCGAACAACGTCATCGTCTACGACAACGGGGGACGGCTCATCTCAAAGTGGGGTACGACGTTCCCGGGAGCGCACGGGTTATCGATCGTCCGAGAGGGCAGCCGTGAGGTCCTCTTCATTACCGATCTTCAGACACACAAAGTCGTGAAAACGACGCTTGATGGCAAGGTGCTGCAGGAATGGGGATGGCCCACAAGCAGCGGCAAGTACTCCCAGGAAGCGGAGTACAAACCCTCCTGGACACTGCACCTGCCGGACGGCGGTTTCTTCGTGCTGGACGGCTATGGACGCGATTACATCGCTCGTTATGACGCTGCCGGCAAACTGACTGGAGTCATTGGCGGTCCGGAGGGTGGCATCGTTCACTGGGGCCCTCATGGAGGGATGATCGATGCTCGCACAGGCAGGCCGACGCTGCTCATAGCCATGAGTGATCAGCAGTACCTTCTACGCTTGTCTGCTGAAGGCGAGAAGTTGCACCAAATCGATCTGCCGGGCGGAAACCCGCGCCAGATCCGGTTCCACAAGGGCCACTACTATGTGGCACATCTCGGCGATAACTGGCCCAGGGATCGCAACAGCCGCGGCTTTGTC
>DASQEG010000657.1:0-3284 GCA_035633775.1 Bryobacteraceae bacterium | reverse complement strand
GTCGTCTGCACGCTCACGTGTCCAAGAAGGAATTCGATCTGCTCCAGTTGGCCCCAGCAACGTGGCACAGACGGGCACATGTGAGTCACAGATCGTGAGGTGCAGGGTTGCCGAGTCTGCTCTCGAGGCAAACTCCTTGACGGCGGACCAGATCACCGTTTCCGACAAACCTCCGCCCCAAACGGAACCCGTCTTGCTCACGCACCGGAAGACTCGTCCTCAAGTGACTGGGGCGGCAAACGTCCAGCAGTCGATCGCAGAATCGAGGTCGTCTTGCCTTTCAGAACCATCCAGATCAGGCGATCGTAGAGGCTGACCTCATCGGCGCTTAGCCACTTCCCGAGCCGAACGCCGCCGCTCTTCGCGCCCTTGACTCTGCCAATCCCCGCGGCCAACTCTGGGCTGAGCAAGCCGGTGTCGGCCGCCTCATGTGTGTGAGCTTCCGCACTGCCGCTAGCCAGAGGTTGATTGTCGAACAGGACAACCGACGAGACTGCTACTCAAGCCGGTACCCGGAGCACGACTGTCTTGTTGAACGTATGCGAGGCACCGAGCCGTACCACTTTACAGAATCGACGATCGCGAATCGATGGGATCGCTTGGACTCCTTGCGGCTCATTGACGACTTGTCTCCTTACCCGCTGGTCAAATCGAATCAGATTGCCTCAACAAGCGGGAACGCCGTTCTTTGGGACGACGACTTTTACCCGGAGAACAGAGACTAGGGCCGCGAGCGCGGGTGGCTTCTGGCGACGACTCGGGTAGTACAGGAAGAAGCCGGGGTACGGCTGACACCAGGATTGCAACACGCGTACCAGTGCGCCACTCTCAAGATGCGACTCAACCTGATGCTCGCCAGCAACGCCAAATCGACACCGTCGAGCGCGGCACGGAGTACGAGTACCACGTCATCGACAATGAGCGGCCCAGGGACGGCGACGGACAGAGACTTCTTGCCCTTCTCGAACTCCCACCGGTACGAACCGGCCGAGCCGTGCCGAAAATTGATGCACTGATGTTGGAACAGGTGACGCGGTGACCTCGGCCGTGAATGTGATTCGAAGTATGCAGGCGAGGCACTGATCACCGACTGGTGATCTGCCGACACCCTCACCGCAATCATGTCCTTTGCAATGTATTCTCCGAGGTGAATACCCGCATCGCATCAACGGCGCACGCAGCCGCATAGCGCTTCACGCGACGTGGCGTTTCAGCACGCGCTGCTGGAAGGGCTTGATCAAGGCACCGGAGTTGTGTTGCCCGTCCAATGATGCGCGCTGCCCCTTGCGTCCCGGGCGCCTGGTTAAGCCATCCGTTCTGGTCAGGCGACGACCGGTGAGATGCCCTCCCGGGCCCCCGGTACTATTGGAGACCTTTAGAAATCGCCGGGCTTGACGTAGGGATAACTCCAAAGAACGGTCTGCAGCACCAATGCCTTCGTCCACGCGATCTGCATCTTCTTAACTTCGTCCCCACTGCCTCCGCCATTCATTAGGAAGGGCTCGATCGTAAGCGAGATCGGCACGATGAAAGCGATCAGATATCGAAAGTTGATATGGTCGGCTGCTGCCACGTTATCTGTCTTGTTCTTGCCGGCGCGAGTGTGCCGAAGACCGAACTCGTACTGGTAATCGAGCCATGCCTGATCATAGTTAGCGTTGGTGGTGTCCCTGATCCACTGGCCGAAGCGCTTGCGCACGCGGGCCAGGTATTCTGCGTTTGGCTGGCCGTCGGATTTGTTCGAGAAGTAATAGAGCAGGTGTGCGTTTGCCCCCACGAAGCCGTACCAGACGTTCAGAATCTGTTCCGTCTGTGGCTCGAGTATCGTGCCTGCCCGGCGCAGCGCATCAACGTCTTCATCACCGAAGAGAACGGTAGCTTCCAGTAGTTCCAGTTCATGTAGAGTAATCGGAGATCGGGGCAACGTAGGGTCGCCAAGTCGATATCCGGGAATCGTGGCGCGGGCTTCTGCGGACGCTTGAGCACTCTCAGTTTCGCGATTAGGAGCCGTGTCTGGCATCGGATCAATCCTCCTTTGAGCCCCAGCTTAGTGTTCCTGGATCCTCGCTCGATTGCCAGTCCTTGCTCACTCACACGTTTCTTGCTCAAACGTTTACCACGATTGCTCCCGGTACTCACTCGGCGAGCATCCCGTGACAGCGCGAAACACACGCGCAAATTGGGAAGAGCCTGCAAAACCGGTGGCGAGGGCGACGTCGGTGATGCTGAGCGTCGGACAGGCAAGGAGTTCTTTGGCGCGCTCCACCCGCAGAGAGTTAACCCAACGATGCGGTGGGATCCCAAACGTGCGTTTGAATGCACGGCAAAAGTGCCAAGGAGAGATTCCGGCCAGATTTGCCAGGGCCGTCAGGGAGACGTCGTCTGCAAGATGGTCACGTATAAAACTCGTGACCCGGTGCGCCTGGTTCGGGCTCAAGCCGCCCGAGTGAGTCCGGAACAGGCGGCTCTTGCTACGCTGCCATTCCAGAAGCTCAATTGCCAATACGCACGCCAGGGTTTGTCCGTAGAGCCTGCCCAAAGGCTCCGGCGTCAGGATGGCCGCTTCGATCTTGCGCGCGGTAACGAGGAGCGCGGGATCAGCGGCGGCGAGGCGGGGACTGATAGCCGCCAGGTCGATCTCCGGGTCGAGCGCCCCAGGTTGCCCATCGAGATAGACTTGCAGAAACCGCTGTGACGTATCGGGCACCGAGTAACCCTCAAACCGCGCGCCGCTGGGAACAACGTGGAAACGGTTCGCGATCTCTACGAAGCGTGTGGGTTTCTCCCCATCCACTTTCACTACGCTATCCTTGCGACGGCCGCTGAGTCCGAAGCAAAGATATAAAGCCGGGCCTTCGAAGTGAAAATCGTAAGGACGTGAGTCGCTGGTCACCAGGATCTCAGCCGCCACACCTTGCCAATCCCTGCGCCGCTCGGCGGAAACGTGCTTCTGTGCGATCTGCAGTTGTGGCAGCATCTCGTTCTCAGCTTGAGAGTGTGTTGCCGGGCGATCCGGTAAGCAAGTATCCCACAGAAGAGCAGGCCCGCCGTGCTCGCGCCAGGCCACACCTCACGCTGACGCGATCTTTCCTGATCGGTACGGCGAGGACGCACTCGCCCGATCGGCAATGCGGGGCTCAGCTTCTGAAGTCCTGTTGTTGTAGAAGTGCACATTCAGAGTGAACGGCCAGCCGGTGGCGCGTCATAATTCTTACGGCGTCATCTGAATGTAACGCCGTCCCCAGTCCCGGACCGGTAAACGGTTGGAGATCGGGCAGGAGGGA
>DASQEG010000656.1:0-6568 GCA_035633775.1 Bryobacteraceae bacterium | reverse complement strand
CGGGTGTCGGCCACCGCGCCAGGGACGACACCAGGACTCCAGCGCGCCATCCTCAAAACTGCTTTGGTCGAACCTTTCAACAGCTCGTACCACACGGTAATCAGGCTGCCGTTGTCCAGTTCCACCGTCGATGGGTAACCGAGATCCACGCCGGCGCCATCGTCCGACAAAACAATTGGATCAGACCATGTTCGCGCACCATCCCGGCTGATGCGAACATGATTTCCGAATGGCGGCCTCCGGTAGCCGTAGGACATTACCAGCCATCCGTTCTTCAGGCGCAGGAGGTGCGACGGCAGTCCCCAGACTCCGATCGGGTGGGGAGTCGTCCAGGTTTTGCCGCCGTCCTCTGATTCGCACTGCAGAGTTTCACGTTCACTCTGCCGGTTGTGATTGCGGATTTGGACAATAATTCTGCCGTCCACTGCTTCCACCTGATGAAGCTCGTGGTATTCAGCGGCAGCGTCACCTGGCCGCGTTGGTATATCAGACAACCATCGCCAGGTGAGCCCATCGTCGGTGGATTCGCACACACTGTTCTTCCGACCGGCTTCCCAGAGTTGCTTGCCCGCGTAAACCAGACGACCGTCAGAAAGTGAACTCGGCCCGTGCGGACTGTTCACAGGCACTCGATAGGGAGCCGACCACGTCATTCCACCGTCTGTTGATCGGACCATCCATGTGCCCAGCAGGCTCCGATACTGCTCGGGCGACCCACTGCGCGCAACTGAGGCCCAGCGTTCCACCTTGTCTGCGGGCCAGTCCGTGGCTTTGGCCTGCGTAGTCAGGTAGGCCAGAGAAGTAAAGGTTGTGACCAGCAGAGAACCTTTCGCCGTTTCGCATATGCCGGCATCCCGGTCATCTATAGGCGTATCGAGGATGACTTGAGGCCAGCTCCAATGTGCACCCTGGTCAGCGGACCGTATCACCTCCACACGCCCGAACGGACAAACATGAGCTTCGCGCGCACCCGAGTACGCCACCAGCAGTTCGCCGTTCCGGCGGCGAGCCAGGGTCGCCCACCCGTGATAGCTCTCACTCTGAGTGGAGATCGCCTTAATTTCGGTGATCGTCGGTCGACTCTCCGCGCGTGTTTGGCTGGCAATTAACGCTGCGGTGGCGGATCCGGTAAACGCCCGCCGAGTAATATCAGGCACATCGGACATGATAATGCCAGTGAGCAGGTCCCTGCATTTTCACACCGCGCGCCGAAACTTGCGCGCAAAGTGGTATATGATCTCGGAGCGGCTGGTCCTGCCGTCCTGGCGCACAGCCCGCGCTTCGATGTTTCACGCCTCACTGCGGAGGTCCATCATGATTATTTCGAGTTTTAGGTGGGTGGTGCTGCTGATTCCCGCCCTGATGCTGGGGCAAACCTCCAGCATTAACGGAACCGTACTTGACACCAGCCAGGCTGCCGTTTCAGGCGCCGTGCTCGTCCTCACCAATAGAGATACCGGAGAAACTCGCCAGACAATTGCGTCAGAGCAGGGGTACTTCAACTTCGTTGACCTTGCGCGCGGCGAGTACAGTCTGGGGGTGAAGGCATCGGGCTTTCGCGAGCTTCAAATGGGCCCGCTCGCGGTGTCCGTAGGCCAGGCTCTGACCGTCCGCCCGCGACTGGAACTCGGGACGGTCACGGAAGTGGTCAATGTAGAAGCCGTCGCGCCGCCCGTCGTAACCTCCAACAGCTCCATATCTCAGGTTGTGGACACAAAGCGCATTGAGCAGTTGCCGCTCAACGGCCGTAACGCTCTGCAACTAGTCGCCTTGTTGCCGGGCGTAGTGAATGCCGGAACGGCCGGCCAAATGGGCGCGACGCAGGTTACGTTCAGCACGTCCGGAGGCCGCAACATTGACATGAACTTTACGCTGGACGGCGGCTACAACATGAACTCGTTCTACTCAATCGCCAATGAGTACCCGAATCCAGACGCCCTGCAGGAGTTCGCTACGAGCACTCGCAACTACTCCGCGGCATTCGGTCGCGGAACATCGTCGGTGTCGGCCGTCACGCGATCGGGCACGAACGCCTTCCACGGATCTGCATTTGAGTTTCTCAGAAATACGAAACTCGACGCGCGTTCGTTCTTCGCCGCCAGGCGGGCGGATTTCAAACGAAATCAGTACGGAGGGACGGTCGGCGGACCGATCGTGAGAAACTCCCTGTTCTTTTTCATCGGCTATCAGGGCACGAAGGTGCGCGGCACGCCCACCGAGATCCGTTATCGGACCCTGAGCGCTGCCGAGCGCCACGGGGATTTCTCGGCACAGTCGACCCCGCTGCGCGATCCTGACAACCCCGGTTCCTTCTTTCCTAACAATCAAATTCCGGCGAACCGCATCCGGCCTTTTGCGCAGAACTACATCAGCAGCTATTTGCCCGAAGCGAACAGCGGCGCCGACTTCTACTCGTTCACCCCGAACGGCAATCGCCTCGATCAAAACCAGTGGATCGGCAGAATCGATTACCTGATGGGCAACAACGACAAGATCAACTTCCGAGCCTTCTACAACGATGTTCCTCAGGTGCAGACCTGCGCCAATGTGGGACCTGACTGGACGTGCGATCTTCCGACACGCTTCCAGAACTATACGTTGGGTGAAGACCACATCTTCTCGGCAGCGATGATCAACGTCTTTCGCTTCAGCTACGTTCGGAGTGCCTTCGGCATGCTGGCCAACAAGGATTTCACCCTGCCCGGCATCGGACTGCCGCTAAACACGGCCAACATCAACACCGGGTTCGGCCTGACAGGACAATCGATCCTTGGAATCTCGGGCTTTGTGTCCGCCGACACTGGATTCCCGACGCGTGACATCATGCCCACCACCCACATCACGAACACGCTTTCGTGGATTCGCGGCAGTCACACCCTGAACTTTGGATTTGAGTACTACCGGAACCGTGTGAACGAGCTACAGAACTGGTTGTCCGGTGGGAACATTCAATTCACCGGTTCGGCGTCAGGAAACGCCGCAGCAGATCTGCTGCTTGGAAAGTTCGATTCCTACCGGCAAGTGACAGGACTGTCCTCGCGCCTGCGACAAAATCTGCCGTCGTTGTTCGCGCAGGACGACTGGCGCATCAGCCGAAGATTCACATTGAACGTTGGAGTTCGCTGGGAGCCGTACTTCGGCTACGTATCTGAAGACGCGCAGATGATGTTGTACGCGCCGGGTCGCCAGTCTAGCGTCTTCCCGCGTGCTCCCCGAGGTCTGCTGTTCCCAGGCGACGAAGGTGTCTCTTCGAGCGTCGCCGGGAACCGGCTCAACAACATCGCTCCCCGGGTCGGTCTCGCCTGGGACGTTTTCGGCAATGGACAGACCGCGATCCGGGTCGGCGCAGGCAAGTTCTTCGTGCCGCTTACCCGCGGTATCAGCCTCAATCGGTTCACGCTCATCCAACCATTCACAACCGACATCTCGGTGCAAGGCGGCGATGTGGACAACATCTTCGGTCGTGCTCCGTTTAATGGCGTCAGCCCGTTTCCGAGGCCGTTCGCCGGGGACCTCAACGCCCTCCGTGAGGTCGACTTCGTTCCCACAGCGAATGAGACAACGTGGGGTCTTCCGTTCAAGACACAAGCCGACTATCAGTGGAGCCTCTCGATCCAGCAGGCGCTGGGGGCATCTACGGTTCTCGAGGTGAACTACATCGGAAGCTCTTCATCAAACCTGTTCTCGTCAGTGGAGAGCAACTACGCGGTCTACCGTCCAGGAGCGACGATCGCCAACACGCAGGCCCGCCGGCTGAACCCGGAGATAGGCGGCATCAACAATGCCCTCAGCGCGTTCAGTGCCAACTACAACGGTCTGCAGGCGGTGGTCAACCGCCGATACGCGAAGGGCTTCACCCTCCTCGGGTCGTACACGTGGTCAAAGGCGCTGGGTGTGAACGTCTCCAGCGGTGAAGGCAGCAACGGGCCTCGAAACCCTTACGACTACCGGGCCGATTACGGTCCTTTGGCACTCGATCGAACACACAACGTGATTCTTTCGGCCCTTTGGGACCTGCCGTTTGCCTCCGCAGGATCGGCCCGGTGGCAGCAGCTTCTGTTGGGAGGCTGGCAGATGAGCGGCATTACGAACCTTGTGAGTGGAGCTCCGCTTACGGTTCGTGCCGGCCGGGACAACTCACTCACCGGAATCGGCGGTGACACGGCCGATCAGGTCGGCGAGTGGCGCATCGAAGGAGACCGGAGCAAACAGGACAAGATCAACGCCTGGTTCAACCCACGCGCGTTCGCGCAGAATGCGCCGGGAACCTTCGGCAACACGGGAATTGGCGTTCTGCGCGGTCCCGGAAGCTGGAACATCGATTTTGCGGCGCAAAAGCAGTTCCGGTTCACCGAGACGCAGCGCCTTGAGTTCCGCGTGTCGTTCTACAACCTGTTGAATCATGCGAACCTTGGCAACCCAAACACGACGCAGTTGAATTCGATCTTCGGACGAATCACCTCCGCCAGCACTCCGCGGGTGGGAGAACTCGGACTTCGATACGCCTTCTAACCTCCACTGCGCTTTCTAGCGTGTGCGGTAGAGCGCGTTCGCGCGATTGAGGTGATCCGCCATCGCCTGACGCGCTCCATCAGCGTCCGCGGCGGCAATCCTGTCAAGGATCTGACGATGTTCGATAATCGTCAGATCCTCCCTCCCAGGCTGACGTACCAGTTCCACATGGAAGTCGGCGAGCCACTCGAGCATGGCACGACTGATCGCAGTAAAGATCGGATTGCCCGAGATCGCAGCGATGGTTTCGTGAAACGCGATATCGGCACGCACGATGGCAGCGGGATGTCCGCGCGCTGCCTCTAAACTGGCGACATCCGCCCGGAGGCGGTCTATGTCCGCGGGTCCTGCCTTCGACACGGCGATGTGAACCATACCGAGCTCAAACATAAGCCGCGCTTCCTTTAAGTCTTCCAGGCTGCGCGGCGAGGTCGCGAGCAGATGACGCGCTGACCGTGCGATCTGCTCGAACATAGAGGCAGGAGTAACTGATACGACCTTTGCGCGCTCCCCGTGGTTGATGGTGATCATGCCCATCTGCTGCAGCGACTGTAGTGCCTCACGCACTGCCGGACGGCCCACGACAAACAGGTTCATCATTTCCCGCTCGGACGGCAGCTGGTCCCCGGGCCCGTATGCGCCGGACTCGATCAGGTGAAGAAGTCGCTCCAGGACCTCATCAGCGAGCTTTCGTCGCGGAATCGCTGCTGTGATCGGGACAGACTTGGAGGCAGACTTCTGAGGCACGCACACGGTCTCCTTCACAGTTTTGGTGGTACAGTGTTGATACCAGTGTGCCACCGATTGGACGCTTAGTCGCGGCCTTTCTTTTATCTGTTAACTCCACTACGCTTGGCCAGCAGCTCTTACCCGAGGCCTCCGGCAAAAGCGTCGAGCGTCTGATTGACCTGAACCAGCTCGACGCAGCGCAAATCCAGTTGGAAGCCCGCAAACAGATCGAGGGCAACACTCCACGCGTTACGTTCCTCGACGCGATGATCCTCCACCGACGTGGCAAGTACCTCGCATCTGCCGAGAAGCTGGCGGGTGTCGAGTCGGCTCTCCGGCGGGACCCCGACTTTCTGAAGCTTGCAGGGCTGAACCTGATCGGACTCGAGCTGCTGGAGCCCGCTGGTCCGTACTTCGACAGAGCGGCGGAACTGGCGCCACGGGATGGTATGGCGCACTACTATGTAGGCCTGTGGCGGCTGAAAACGAGAGAATTTGTCGGGGCGGAGGCGGCGCTGCGGCGTTCACTCGAGTTGCTTCCCGAGCACTCAGACACGTACCTGATGCTGGGACTCACGCTTGAGCAGCAGGCGAAGACCGAGGCGGCGCTGGCTGCGTACGCCAAGGCGGCGGAAAAGGCGAAGAACCGCGGGTTTAGCTCCGAAGCACCGCACTTGTACGCTGGCCGACTCCTGCTGATCCTTAACCGCGCCGAGGAAAGCATACCTCATCTTAATGAAGCCCTTAAGGTTAGCCCTAAGTGCTTCGAGGTATTGTTCGCGCTCGGTAAAGCCCATGAGACTCTTGGTCAACTTAAGGAGGCCGAGGCGGCCTATCGCAAAAGTGTCGAACTGAGCCCCCAGGATGACCGTGCTCCCTACCGGCTGATGCAGCTATTGCACAAGCAGGGGCGGACGGAGGAGGCTCGGCGCATTCGGGAAGGCCTGCGGGTCCGAGCGAAGTAACCGAAACGTACTAAATACTCCTTGCCAGCCGTATACCGACTTCGATAATATTTCGAACTGGTATCATCAGTACCCCAGTAAAGCGCCCGTACCACGGCAGGGTACTAGTAGCCGGAATGAAAGGAGTGGCGAATGTCACCAGCGGGTCGCATCGCCGCAGTGCTGTTTTGCACGGCCGCAGCACTGTTCGCGCAAAATGCAGGACGAGTCACAGGCACAATCGTGGACGCCAGTGGCAATGTCGTCGTTGGCGCGCAAGTTCAGCTGATAAGTGAAGCCACCAATGAGGTGCAGACGGTCGCAAGCAGCGCGACGGGAGATTTCACCTTCCCTTCGGTCCCGCCGTCAACGTATCGCGTACG
>DASQEG010000655.1:0-3148 GCA_035633775.1 Bryobacteraceae bacterium | reverse complement strand
CCGTCGCGGTGCCCGGATAGAAGTGGTCTTGCAGTCCGGGAGCCAGGTTCTCGATCCATGGCTGCGTTGGCAGCAGACTGGGATTGGCTTTGACCTGCGCCGGCGTGAGGCCCGCCTCGTAGGCGTCACGAAGCGCCCCCGACATCTGCGACCAGTCCTGGCCGGAGCGTGGGTCACGGAAGCGCGTCAGGGGCTGCATGGCGTCGACCTGGATCAGATTCTTGCGAGAGAGCCGGCCGACGTAGCCGACCTCCATGGAGAACCCACCCTTTAGCTCACGAGCATAGCTGGCATTGAGCACGATTGAGTATGGTGCCACCAGATTGGGATGAATTCCGACACCCCTGCCGAAGCCGCCCACAACCGCAGGCGGAGTGAATGGGAAAGTACCCGTGGGTGCCGTGGGCAGAGCCGGAAGCCCATTCTGATACCTTGCTGCGGTAGTAAAGTCCGTGTTAACGGGCTGCGTTACGTTTGTCGAAAGTCCGGGCGAGCCCGTCCGATCGAACTCGGTTACAAGGTCGCTGCCGAAACGGTCGTACACAAGGGATGCGCCGCCGCGGAACACGGAACCCTTACCCATGATCCTGCTGAGTAAACCTTCCTTCATCGGGCTGAACGCAAATCCAAACCGAGGAGCCCAGTTGTTGTTGTCACGCTGATACCAGCTGGGCCGTCCGTTCGCGGGACCGTTCAGGTCATAACTCAGCAATGCATTTGGCAACGCGGAGTTCGGAGTTCCGGCCATCATTGCTCCGACGCGCTCGGCAAAGAAGACATCAGCACCCACCGTGGTGCCCACCTGAATGCCGTTGACTTCGTATGGCACGGAGAAATTCGAGTACCGGACGCCAAAGGTCAGCGTCAGCTCTGAAGTTGTTCTCCAGCTGTCCTGCAGGTAGAACTCATATTCGTTGGTAGCGAACTTCCGCGCTACGGATTCGCCGAGCGGGACCGCCGCCCCTGTCTTGTCGAAGTTGTAAGTCGCACTGTACTGATTCAACAGCCCGAGCATCACACCCATGCCGCGGGTGACGTTTGCAGCCTCAGTCAGTCGAAGTGCGGCGTCGCCCGTCCGAGCCTTCAGCACGTCGAGAACACGTGTATTGACATCCGCGCCCAGGCCTGCCAGCGTATTGCGGCTGAAGCTGAAGCTCGGGTACGAGTTGACCTGCGAGTTGCGATCGAACCGGATGAACCGGAAGTTCACGCCGGTGCTGACTGTATGCCGCCCCTTTGTCCAGTTAAGGTCATCCGCGACATTCCACGTCGGAACGATGCGCCCGAACGAACGCGCTCCGCTGCTGAAATCGAATTGCGAATCGACGCCATCGAAGGAAAGGCTGCTTCCGGGTGTGCCCGACTGCTGCATGCCGATGCGCGTAAGACCCACCGAAGCAACATTGACGAGCGTCTGACTCAACACTGCGGTGTACTGCGATGCGAATCCACGGCTGTTGTTCAGCATGCGCGCCGCCGGTTCCTGGCCGGGGAAGCGGGCAGTTCGAATGTCCTGAGAGTTATCGGCAAGGGTTCCACGCCAGGAAAACATGTGGGACGGCGACAAGTTGAAGTCGAGCTTCGCGACGTACGCTTTGTCGTCCTGACGGAACGGAGCGTTAAAGCGATAGCCCATGAAATTCAGACCACGATCCGCGCCCGCATTCGGGTCATTGCCTTGCGGGTAGAAAGACAGAAATTGACGCATCGCACTCGAGTAGCCGATGCCCAGAGGGTCAGCGGCTGTGACTTCGTTCGGACTCAGCGTCATGATGCCGCTGCTGGTACGAAGACTGAGAATTCCGTTTCGCAGAGCCTCTGTAGGTACATTGCGGGTCTCGGCACGGGCAGAGGCGTCAATGCGCTGCTCGAAGTTCGTAAAGAAGAACAGTCGGTCTCTCACAATTCTTCCACCCAGCGAGGCACCAAACTGGTTTCTCACCAGACGCTCGCGTTCAACACCAGCCCGATTACTAAACCAGTCGTTCGCGGCAGTCGCCCTGTTGCGGTGGAACTCGTACAGCGATCCGTGATAGTTGTTGCTTCCGCTCTTCGTCACAAGGCTGACCTGACCGCCGGAACTGCGTCCCATGTTGGCGCCTTGCCCGCCGACCGTGACTCGAAACTCCTGTACTGAATCGAGCGGAACGGGCAGTCCAGCGTTGAACCCCGCCTCGCCGGGAACACCGTTGGCGTTCGATCCGTTCGTCATCGTATTCGTGGCCGAGTTGATGCCCGAGTTCTGATTGTCGTTGGCATCGGCGCCATCGAGCGTCACGTTATTCTGATCGCGACGGGCACCCAGAACCTCACCGGTTGGCGTGACACCCGGCTGGATGCTGAGGAGTTCAACGATGTTGCGGGTCTGCAGGGGAAGCTGGCGAACCTGCATTTCGGTGAACGCGTTCCCTATACTGGCGTCTACGGTGTTTACCGTCGGGACTGAAGCCTCCACATTCACGACTTCTGACACACTTCCGAGCTCCATCGTCAGGTCAAGTGACGCAGGCGTATTTACCTGAAGCACGATCCCACTTCTGGTTACCGATGCAAAACCGGGATTTTCCGCTCGCAGGTCGTAAGTACCGGGAGCGGCCTGCAGGAACTGGTAGACGCCGGATTCATCGGATATGCCCGACCTTACGGCCTTTGTCTGAGCATTCGTCAGTGTGACTGCGACGCCGGGCATCACGGCGCCTCCTGCGTCTTTGACAACGCCTCGAAGTGAGCTGGTTGTCTGTGTCCATGCACACACCGCCGAAAGCAGCGTGGCGAGGTTAATTGTGCCGAGCCGAATCAAGACCACTATTCCTCCTGAGCATGATTAGCGACGGAGCGCGAGAACACCTGAGACTTGGGGAAAGGGGCCAGACAGGGCCGGACGCCAACCAGGGACCAGCATTGGTCACACGCGGCGATGTCCAAAGGTAGCGTATGCAGGAGGGGAAGACAATGGGCCAGGGGCTCTACAACCCATCGTCTTTTTTTATTGCACTCAGAAGCGCGGCTTCTTGGAAGGCTAAAAGCGGAAATCGATGTTGCGGAATGGCCATGCGGCTTCCAGCCACCGACGCACCTGAGTCTGGAGCTCGGACTGAAAACCCTTTTGGTGCTCGGCAGCGGTTACCCAGAGACGTACCTGGGCATC
>DASQEG010000654.1:0-4498 GCA_035633775.1 Bryobacteraceae bacterium | reverse complement strand
CACCCTCACGCCATCCTCCTCCAGCTTGTCCGCCGCACGAAGAGCTTCGGCGACCATCAATCCGTGCGCGATCACGGCGACGTCATTGCCTTCGGTGAGCTCGACGCTCTTGCCGATCGTGAACTGCTGGTCTTCCTTGTAAATGATGGGAACCTTGGGTCTGCCCGCCCGGATGAACACCGGCCCGCGGTGAGCAGCAGCTGCTCTGACCATCGCGCGCATGCAAAACTCATCAGACGGCGCAATGACGACGAAGCCAGGCAGCGAGCACGCAAGGCTGAGATCTTCCACACTCATCTGCGAAGGTCCATCCTCGCCGATGGATATGCCGCTGTGCGTGCCAACGATCTTCACGTTCATGTTGGGATACGCACAAGCCACTCGGAGCTGTTCGAAACCCTTGTTCATGACGAAGCACGAGAAGCTGGAAGCAAATGGAATCTTGCCCGCGGCGGCAAGACCGCCCGCGATACCCACCATATTCGCTTCGGCGATGCCGCATTGAAAGAAGCGGTCAGGGAACTCTTTCGCGAAGTACGTCGTCATCGTCGACTTGGAGAGATCCGCGTCACAGACCACGATGTCCTTGTTCTCGCGGCCGAGGTCGGCCAGTGCTCTGCCGAAGGCTTCGCGCGTAGCCACGCCCATCTTCAATTCGTACTTCGTTTTTGTGTTCGCGGGCATTATCCAATCTCCTGAAGCGCGCTCTCGAGTTCCGCTTGCGTGGGTGCAACGCCGTGGTACTTGGGATTGTTCTCCATGAACGAAACGCCTTTACCCTTAACAGTGTTTGCGATGATGCAGGTCGGTTTGCCTTTCGTCCTTGCAGCTTCATCGTACGCTGCCTGCAGGGCAGGGATGCTGTGACCGTCAATGTCCAGAACGTGCCACCCAAATGCCTTCCACTTTGCGGCGAGCGGCTCCACATCAAGGATCTCGCGCGTGAAGCCATCCAGCTGAATGCGGTTGTAGTCGACGATACAAACCAGATTGTCCACCTTGTGATAAGGCGCGAACATGGCCGCTTCCCAGATCTGGCCCTCCTGCACCTCGCCGTCGCCAAGCACAACGTACACCCGGGTAGAGCGCCCGTCGAGGCGTGCACCCAGGGCCATGCCCGCTCCGATGGAAAGCCCCTGGCCGAGCGAACCTGTCGATGCTTCCAGAGCGGGTATAAAACGCATATCAGGATGTCCCTGATAGATGGAACCCAACCTGCGCAGATCATCCAGGGTGTCCTGGGGCGTGTAGCCGCACTGCGACATTGCCGAGTACAGAACGGGTGCAGCGTGACCTTTGGACAGAATGAACCGGTCGCGGTCTTCCCATGATGGGTTCGCCGGATCGTGCCGCATCTTATTAAAGAAAAGCGTCACAGTCAGTTCAACGGCTGAAAGGGAGCCGCCAGGATGTCCTGACTTTGCTGCATTGATCATTCGCACAATCTGCTTTCGCGTAGTGCGGCAGATCGCGGCGAGCTCCTCCACGTTGCTGGTCTGGTTCATAGGGTGATCTAACAATTTATCACGCGGGCCACGTGTCCAAGGTGGCCGTCACCGAAGGGAACAGAGCTCGAGCGACCCGGTCGTTCGCTTTTCAGGTGATTACTGAGAACCAAGGGCCAGCGCTGCGATGCGGTGGCGATCGCGCACGAACAGGCGTGAACCTGCGAGCACGGGCACCGTCCAGGCGTTGGCCCGCAGCAACTGGCTCTCGCCGAGCACCTTCATCCCTTCCTTCGTAACCGAGGCAACTGCCACTGTGCCGTCATCGTCGACGACGTAAGCAGATGTGCCCGCAAGCACGAAGCTCGCTTTCGCAAACGCCCGGTTCTGCCACAGCACAGAACCAGTTTTAGCGTCCACCGCAGTCATCGGAGCGGGTCCAAAGTCGCCGCTGGATCCATAGACTATGCCGCCGGTGCACGTCATGTTCGTATGGTGGACCCGCAAGCGTTTGTGGTGCCAAAGCTCTGAGCCCGTCTTGCCCACCTGGATTCCACGGGCGCCGCCATCGTAGCCGGACGAGACTACCAGAACGGAAGCATCTTCGCACCATGCCGGAGTAGCGGCATTGATGTCGTACATCGTTGTGTGCCCCACCGACCACAGCACCTCGCCGGTAGTCGGATCTGCCGCCATCACCTCTTTCGCCATGAAGCTAACTACCTGGTCGCGCCCGCCCGCGTTGACGACGATGGGCGAGGAGTAAGCATTCTGCATGTTGCCCCTGGACCACAGGACCTTGCCATCACTCTGGCGAAAGGCCATCAGCGCCTTGCCGGTGCCGCCGACGGGCACAATAATGGACTCCTTGTAAGCCAGCGGGCTCGATCCATAGCCCCGATCTAAGAAGGTCCCCTTGTGTTCGCTCCAGAGCTTCTGTGACCAGATGCGTTTGCCGGATTTGCGGTCGAGCGCGGCGAGCTCGCCTACGACTGTTGTGACAAAGATTCGATCGCCAACTACGAGCGGCGTCGAATGTGGCCCGGGTCCGGCCTCGGTGTTCATGCCGCCGATGTGCGCTGCCTCGAGTCCCGTCTCCCAAACAGTCTTGCCGGTGCCTGGATCGAGTGCGATCACGACGTCCTGCGTACCTTTGCGGTACATGGTGTAGAGGACACCATCAGCGATAAGCATCGATGAATAGCCGTCGCCAAGGTCCCGCGTCCAGAGTTGCTTTGGGCCTCCCGCCGGCCACCCAGGCGGATTCGCCTGACCCTTGATGCGAAAGTTCCGATCGGGTCCGCCCCACTGTGTCCAATCAGCAGCGATGCCGGCTGTCGCGCAGACCAGGCAAATGGTGACGAGTCGCATGCGTCCGATGGTACACGTGGCGTGTAGGCGCTCCTGGCATCACCGCAGCTGAGACGAAGCCGTGGTCCTTTCGTTACTCTTTGGCCCCGCGGATCCAGTCGAGAATTGTGACGTATTCCGGCGATCCTTTGGGCCAGCGGACGCCGCCGCCGTGTGCCACTGCAGCCGCGCCTGCGACACCTTCAGATTCGGCTGTGGATGTAGGTTTCAGCAGCAGCAGACTCTGTTCGGGATCGTCAGCGTTGACGACGTTCAGCGCAGTTCCATACGTGCCGTTAAAGAGCGTGTGTGACGCGTGACAGTGGACGCAAGCATATCCGTCTCGCCCGCGCTTCTCGAGAATCGGTTGAACGTAGCCTCGGAAAAAAGCTTCGTCGAGCTTCACTTTTCGCACCGGCGCGCCGCTCGAACCTTTAACAGCTACGGTCACCGGTGCCGGCTTCAGCGATCGTGCGACATCGACCGCTTCCGGCATCGATTCAATCTTCGCCATGACCGACTTCGTCTTCGCACCGGGAGCCCCGGCCAGACGGTTCACGTCCGCAAAGCGTGTGTCACGAACAAGGAGGACTGCGCGTGCAGCGGCCTGGCGCATTTCGCTGTCCGGTGACGCAAGCAACGGCTCGATGGCGCGTGCCATTCGCTCAGCTGCTTCGCCAAAAAACGCAATCTGCTCGATGTCGTTGCCGATCCGGTTGTACACAGGCGGAGCCTGTTTGCTGAGGTCGGCTTCGAGGTCGTAGATGTCTCCACGGCGCAGCGGCAGTTCGGCCAGAGCTGTCAGCAGCTCCTTCCTGCCCGCGGCGGAGCCCGTCTCCAGCAGGTTTGCAAACTTACCAGCCAGCCGGTCCTCGACGGCAAGTCGGCCCTTTATGGCGCGATCGCGGTCCTCCTGCTGTGCGAGCAGCGGAACCCAGTTGTTGTAGAGGTACCGGATGTTTTCGTCCGCGAGATTGTAGATCGCGTGCCGCAGGTTCCGTGCAACCCACGGATGCTGCGGCTTCTGCATTGAGGCGAGCAGCACATCTTCGATCCTGCTCTTTGTCGACGTTTGAGGATTCCAGAACCAGTACTGCCACAGAGCTCGGACCGCATCGGTACGGATCAGCGGTGAGGGTTCCTGGTCTGCAAGCTTCAACAGCGGTTCTACAAGATCATCGCGCCTCGCGAGCTCCGCAAAATGCTGGGAGAAGATTCTCGTTGCGCCCCAGCGTACACGATCGCTCCGGTGAGTCAGGGATGCACCAAGTGCACTGACAGGACGGTCGGGGTGGCGCACATAGGCCTGGCGCGTGGCCCACGCGGCAGTCCGCTGCACCAGCTTGCTCGGGTCTCCAAGCAGATCGATGTTCGGGGCGCGCCCAAGCCTGCCCAGTGCCTCAGCAGCAGCCTGGCGAATTAGCGCATCGTTTGACTGTGTGGCCTTTTCGATCTGGCTAAGGACGGCAGCTGATGGCAGGTCCCAGACAGCATCCAACTGCTCCAGCAACTGCGCAGGGTCACTTGACAGGCCCGCAGATACGGAGGGAACATTCCAGCCTTTTGAGCGACCAGTTTTGGGGAAATACGAGCTCAAGGCGAGGATCGCCATCTGGGTTTCGCGAAAGGGCGTCCGGAAGTTCTCGAACGATTGCAGCGGGTCCATCCACCCGCCGAACGGCTGTTGGCGGCTCAGCAGGAAC
>DASQEG010000653.1:0-9218 GCA_035633775.1 Bryobacteraceae bacterium | reverse complement strand
TCGGGGCTCGCGGCGGCATAGGGGTGGTTCCCATCGTCTGTCTACCCGGCTCCCCGGTGCGTGCGTCGACGGCGGCATTGTGGGTCCTGTGCTCGTCGTGTACGAATACGCCGTCCGGTACACGCAGACCATTGCCTTGGTAGGTGAGTCTCCGACAGGACTATACACGAGGGCTGAGCGTCAAGGCAGCCACTTACGTTGTCGTACTAACGATGTGCCCGTCAGTGTTGTACGTGTAGAACGCGGCCTCCCTCAGGAATTGTGGGGCCCGAGCTTAAGAGGATCGCCTCTCCACGGGTAGGCGAGTAGATTGAGTCGGCTGTCGAAAACCGCTGTCAGGCTTGGTTGCGGAAGTGGAGCAACTAACAAAGCAAACACCTCTTCCCCATTCATATGACGACAAGAAGAACCGGGAGGTCGTAGCAACTAGTTGCGAACTTCGGTGCTTGCTCGAGGTGGTTGGTACCGAGTAGTCCGGACAGTCTGTACCAAGCGCACCTTGCCTAGTACTTGCCGAGCAGTACTGGACTAATCCAACATACTAACTAAAATGTAAGACAAATTTAGTTCTTGCAAGCATTGGTTACCTGAGTCACAATAACTCGGGCGTATGGCCCGGTAGATCATTCGGAGGAATTATGAAGTTCGTTTTAACTATAGTTGCTATGCTCGGCCTCAGCACGACGGCATCGGCTGCTATCTGTCAGACCCAGTCTTTGCTGAGCGCTGTCCTCGATACCAACTGCGACATCGGGGACAAGAACGTTGCGTTTACTGGCTTCTCGGGCCAGAATCTTTCCGCAACGGATATCGAAGTTCAACTGACGGACTCGGGAGATACCCACGGCATCAACTTCAACAGCGCGAGCGGTCAGGGCTTCGGAGCAGGTACCTCGTTCACGATCGGTTACACGATCTCGGTCCTCGGCACTGACCCGTACCGCCGCATCAACTGGGTTGCGCTTGACATCAACGCTCCGGGCGCGAACGCGAGTGCCCAGAAGCAGTACACCACCGGCGAAGGTGTTCAGTTCAGTCTGCTGTCGAGCGGCGCCCCTCAGGAGATGGGCATCGCCCCGACCACGAGCATTGACGTCATTCTAAGCGCCACGGTAAAAGAGGGCATCCTGTTCGGCGTCGGCGACACGTACGAACAGACCACGGTTCCCGAGCCGGGTACTTACGCCCTGATCGGTGCGGGACTACTCGGGGTGGTGGCTTTCCGCCGTCGCAAGTAGAACCGGGCTGGTACTTTCCCGCGGGGCCCGGCCGCAGGGTTGGGCCCCTTTGTTTTCACTGCTCAAATCGTACTCAGCTCTTTGTTATACTTCTCGCGCAAGCTCTGTAAGCTGCCACTTATGTATCGTTGGGTCCTTGTCACGTTAGCGTTCGCGGCCTTTGCTTCAGGCGCAGAGACGGACAAGTTCCTGCGTACCTGGTGTCTCGGCTGCCATGTCGGCGCGAAGGCGGCCGGTAACTTTCGCATCGATCCGCTCTTGAAAGGCCATACACTCCGCGCTAAGGCGGACGACTGGATCAACGCAGCGCGCAGGGTACGTAACGCAGAGATGCCCCCGCGCAATGCTCCCCAGCCGCCGCTCGATCACAAAGAGACATTTCTGAACTGGGTAGACACCAGTCTTCGAGCCGAGGCGTGTGCTTCCGGTCCCGTGCCTGGACCTGCGCCGCTGCGCCGGCTGAACCGTGAGGAGTACGCGGCGACAGTGCGCGACCTGTTGAACGTCAATGTTGACGTCGGCCACGGGCTCCCGGCCGAAGGTGCGGGCGGGGAGGGTTTCGATAACACGGCTGAGACGCTGTTCCTGTCCCCTCTGCACGCCGAGAAGTACCTTGAAGCGGCCAAACAGGCTTTGGACTTCGCCTCGACAGACGCTCGCGCAAAGGCTCGCATCTTCATCACGCGGCCGAGCTCCACGGTAACGGAGACCGAAGCCGCCCGTAACATTATCGGCACTTTCCTGCCGCGGGCATGGAGGCGGCCTGTCGGCCCTCAGGATGGACAGCCCTATCTCCGGCTGTTCGAATCGGCACGCAAGGCCGGTGAGCCTTTTGAGCCTGCGGTCCTGTTTGCGCTCAAGAGCATTCTTGTCTCGCCAAGGTTCCTGTTCCGTTACGAGCCGGCAAATGCGTCGTCCGAACCGAAGCTCCTCGACGACTTCAGTCTGGCCTCGCGCCTCTCGTATTTCCTGTGGGGCAGCGCTCCCGACGAGATGTTGTGGGACATTGCTCAGGAGGGCAAACTAAACGAGCCTGAGGTCCTGAAATCGCAGATCGCTCGCATGCTCCGGCATGGGAAGGCAACAGATTCCGTGCGGCGGTTCGTCGAGCAGTGGCTCCGAACGCGCGATCTTGCCCGGGACAAAACTCCGGACGCGAAGCTGTTTCCGATATGGGCGGAGAGCGAGGAGGTTCGCTCCGACATCCGTTACCAGCCCGTCCTCTTCTTCCGCGAGATCTTTGCGCGCAACTTCTCGGTGCTGGACCTGATCGACTCCGACTGGACGATCCTGAACCGCACTCTTGCGAGACTCTACGACGTTCCCGTGCAGTGGCGCAAGGATGCGGCACGCGCACTCTATCGCGTGAAACTGCCGGAAGCCAGCGATCGCGGTGGCCTGCTTGGAATGCCCGCTGTCCTCACGGTATCCTCTTATCCGAACCGCACCAGCCCGGTGCTCCGCGGAGCGTGGGTTCTCGACGCCATTCTCGGCACGCCTCCCCCACCACCTCCTCCAGGTGTTCCGCCGCTCGAAGCCGAGCACGCCGCCAAACCGGCAACAGTTCGTGAACGCCTGATCGCTCACCGAGCCAATCCGGTGTGTGGAAGCTGTCACAGTCGCTTTGATGGCCTTGGATTCGCGCTCGAGAACTACGACGCAATGGGGTTCTGGCGGACCGAGGAAGCAGGCCGTCCGGTGGATGCGTCCGGCGAACTGCACGACGGCACCCGCTTTGAAGGTCCCAGGCAGCTGAAGACGGCATTGATGGCGCGGAAAGACCTGTTCGTTCGAAATCTGACGAGCAAGATGCTCGGTTACGCCCTGGGCCGCAGCCTGACGCTGGAGGATAGCTGCACGATCGACAGCGTCGTCGATCAGGTGAAGGCGAAAAACTACAGTTCACATGCCCTGATCGAGGGCATCGTTCTGAGCGTACCCTTCCGCTATGCTGCATCCGGAATGCCTCAAGCTGAATCTAAAAGGAAAGCACCATGACTCGCTCCGCCGCACTCTCTCGCAGAACGCTACTTCGTGGCGCTGGAACCGCATTGGGACTCCCGTGGCTGGAGGCGATGGCCGCACCCGTTCCCGGGCGTTCGTATCCGGTACGCATGGCGGCGCTGTACATGCCGAATGGCGTGAATGTGAAGCACTGGACGCCGGTCGGGCAGGGCAAAGACTTCCAGCTTTCCTCCTCCCTCGAGCCTCTGGCGCGGCACAAATCGAGTGTCACCGTTGTTTCCAATGCCTGGAATGAAGCTGCGCGTGATGGGGACGGTCATTACGTCAAGGAATCGGCGATCCTGACCTGCAGGACGATCCGTAAGACGCTTGGTGCCGATATGTACAACGGCGTCTCCATGGACCAGGTCGCTGCACAGCAGGCCGGTCAACGGACGCCTCTGCCGTCGCTGGAACTCGGAATCTCCCCCGTGGCAACTGGCGTGGACGGTGTTGTCGGCTACACCCGCCTATACGGAGGGCACATAGCGTGGAGCGGTCCAACCACCCCGCTCGCCCGTGAGATCAATCCCAAGTCCGTGTACGAGCGTCTGTTCCGCGCATCGCGGGGAACAGGTAATTCGGCCAAAATGGACACCCTGCTGCTCGATCGTGTGCTTGACGATGCAAACCAGCTGAGGACGCAGGTTGGCTCGGCGGATAAAGCCCGACTTGACGAGTACCTGTCCGTGGTCCGCTCCCTCGAGCAGCGTCTGCAGCGCGCTGCGGCGGGAGGCGGCGCGGCCTGGAAGCCGCTCGCTCCGGTGCCGGAGAACGCTGCTCCGGCTGAGTCGCCGAAGGACTATGCGGAACATGTCAGGCTCATGCTCGATCTGACTGCTTTGGCATTCCAGACCGATACCACCCGTATCGTCACCTTCATGTTCGGCAACGCCGTCAGCATGATCAATTTCCGCTTCCTTGAAGGTGTCAGCGGTGCTCACCACGATATCTCCCATCACGGCAAGGATCCGGACAAGTTGCGGGAATATGCCCTGATTAACCGCTGGCACACCGAACAACTCGCGTATCTGTTGGATCGCCTCGCTTCGATGAAGGAAGGCGAAGGTACGGTTCTTGACAACTCGATGGTGCTGATGGCTTCGGCGCTCAGCGACGGCGACTCGCACGACATGCACAAGCTGCCAGTCATTCTCGGCGGCAAAGGCGGCGGACGCATTCAGGCCGGGCAGCACGTTGTCTGCTCGGAGAACACCCCGCTGGCCAACCTTTACGTATCCATGTTGCAGGCGTTCGGCACGCCAGTCGAGCGATTCGCCGACAGCACCGGTCCCATGCAGGGAGTCCTGGCTTGAGAAAGCTGGCTGCGCTGGCCCTGCTGGCGTTTCCGCTGCTCGCGACCGACCTTGCTGGTTTCTGGAGCGGCAATTTGGAGAACCGTTTCGGAGAGGCTGAAGACATCTCCTTTCGCTTCATCCGCCAGGGTACTGAACTTACGGGCAAGCTGTACGGCGACGTCGACAGTACGCCCGTGCGCGAGATAAAGGTCGAGGGTGACCAGATTCGCTTCTCAATCGTGTTCGAGCAGAATGGTGGCTCACGGCAGTGGGACTACACCGGTACGATCAGCGGCAACGAGATCCGAATGGAGCGGGTGCGGGTTCCGCAGCCCGGTGACCCGCAGCGGCAGAACCCAATTCCCCCACAGACCTTCACCCTGAAGAAGGTCCTGTAACCCCTTACTGCCTCGACCGGATGTGCTCGGCCGCCCTGGCCAGGAACTCCCGCACGAACGGCGCCCCGTTTGTGACCAGATTCTCGCGAGTCATATAGTCCAACACAATATCTGGATGTACGCCGACGTTTTCGATGCGGCGGGTGGTCGGGTATCCTTCCACCGAGACCGGGGCACGTCGCGCCTGAAGAGCACGGGTGACGGTGATCGTTCCTTCCGACCACGCGCCAGCCGGCAAGCCGAGTATTGTCCCGCCTGCGCCATTCGTCCGAGTTCCGATCAGCAGTCCCAGATCGTTGTCCTGAAAGACCGCAGCAAAGGCATCTGCGGAGGAGGCGGAAAAGGTGTCCGTAAGCAGCACCATCGGTCTGGCGTACGCCAAGATGTTGCCCGTCGGATCTCTTACCGGCTCCCGGGTCAGGCTCGAAGTGCACAGTGGAATGACTTCTGTCAGACCGCGGCTCTCGCGGTTCGCAGCTGCCAGAGCCTCGTAAATTCGCTCGTACTCCTGAATGATGACCGGTCCCGCGTTGGTCGCCTTCGCTGCGAGCATCGCGCTGTACAACTGCATCATGATCGAGTACTGAGCGCGCATCTCATAGCCGGTTACGCTGATCGAGTGCGGCGAGAAACGCCGTAAGGCCTCTTCGCGAAAACACGCGGCCCCTCCCGGATTCCGGGTAACGTCCACGATGAGGCCGTCGGTGTTCTCCTGCATCCACACAATCTCGCGATCGAGTTGCTGCAGGGCAAGGCCGGCCGAAGCCGGACTGAAGGTGGGGATGCGGAGGAAGCCGATATTCAGGCCGTCGTGTCGGAAAACACCGGAGAAGAACTGGTCCATCGCAGCGCCGCCCATGCGCCTGGTGAAGGTATTTCCCAGGCCGCCGAAGAATACAGGATTGCGTGCTCCGTAGGCCAGTACCTCGGCAACTGCTTCGGGCATTGGCACTGCATCGTAACCAAGCTGATCAACGAGCCCCTGTTGAGGCTCGGCTACCGCTGCCGTCGATCCGATTCTGCTGGTTCGCCGCTGGGTCGGCGCAGCGCCAACCTCAAGCGGTGTTCCGGTCTTAATCCATTCGAGCGTGTATGTGCCTTCCTCGCCGCCGGCTCTGCGCACCAGAAACGTGGATGAATCGCCCAGTTGCGATGCGTGCGGCATTACGGATTGCGGGCGCAGAGCGATATACGCTGCCGCCATTCGCAACGTAGATTGAGGATGTCCGGACGAGCCATACTTGCGAAATCGTGCAAGCACCTCCTCAACAGGAACCCCATCGACCGCAAGTACCTCGTCGCCAACAGCGAATGGAAATTCGCGCATGGGCAGCAAAGTACGATTAATGCTCTCGATCAAAACCTTGCCTTCAAACACGTCCAGCGTGAGTCCGAGCCGTGCAACGAAATCGCTGGGAAGTGAGTAGCGGGTGTGTGAATCCTGAAGCGAAGCCGTATATTCGACCAGCAGCTCGTAATACTCCAGATCCGTCTTAGTCCTGGCGATGCGTTCCTGCCAGCTCTTAAGGTCGAGCCCATCTACGCCGAAGACCTGCTTTTTCCAGTCAAGCGGGGCGTACCAGTTGTTCACAACGTTGACGACGTGGCGGAAGTCGGACTGCTTCTGCTCCAGCGTGAGGTTCTGTGCCACGGCGGAGACCGCCAGAACCGCAAAAAGGAAAAGTGCTCGCATGATGTCTGATGGCTCCCTTTACCGGTTTTTCTCGATGTGCTGAACCATCGCATCCACAAACGCGTCAACGAAAGGCTTCCCCTTGCCGAACAGGTTCTCGCGAGTCATGTAATCGACCTGGATGTCCGGGTGCACGCCTACGTTCTCAACGTACAGGCTCACTGGATACCCGCCCTCTTCCAGTCGCTCTTTGTTGCGGGTAATGAGGCTTCCGGTCAATGTCACCGTTCCGCCGGACAGCGTGCCGGCTGGCGTCGATGCGACGCTGCCGCCAGCACCCATCGTGCGCCACCCGAACAGCGGGCCGCGGCTGTTGTCCTGAATGATGGCCGCAAAGCCGTCCGCGGCTGACGCGGAGAACTCATCCGTGAGCACCATCAGCGGCTTCGTGTACGCCTGCAGATTTCCCCGTGCATCACGAGCCGGCTCGCGTATGAATCCCGGTGTGAAATCCCAGGGAATCGTTTTAGCAAGGGACCCGTTTCTGTTCGCGTCGCGGAGGTCAGTGAGGAAGCCTTCAAACTCTGCGACAAAGGAGGCAGGTGCGCCCTGAGCGCGCATCAGTTCAATGATCGAGGAGAGCGCCCCGACCTGTGTGGACGTTGCTCTCAGCTGCACCCCGACTGAAGTCCAGTCGTAGTGAATCAGGAACGGCAAAAGAGCGTTGGCGTATTGCGAGGAGCCGCCCGGGTTGCGCGTGATATCCACGATCAGCCCATCAGTATTCTCCTGCAGATACTGAATCTCACGTGCCCATGTCATCACGGCCGTGGTGATGTCCTGCGGCTGAAAGCCCGGGATTCGAATGATGCCGATTCTTTCATTGCCCGCCCGCAGGACTCCCGACCAGTACGGGTCGAATGCACTTCTTCCAAGCCGCTGTTGAAATGTGGCCGGCATCCCCTGAGCGAACACAGGAGTGAGTGCCCCCATACCTCGTACAAATTTGCCCGAGGGGAGGCTGAAGTTGGCCAGCCGCGCAACCGGGTTCGCTGTCGGTTCAGCTTCTGAGCTCGCGACTGCAGATGTTCGTGCATCCGGAAATCTCCCGACAGAGGTCAGCGGGAGGCCCGTCTTCATCCAGCGCAGGTTGTAGGTCTCGAGCCCGCCATCAAACCGGCGGAATATGACCGTGGAATCATCCGGAACGCTCGGAGCGTGCGGAATCACAGACTGAGGTCGAATCGTGATGAGTTGAGCGGCGGCCCTGCGCGTCGAGCGAGGGTTCGCGGCGATCTGGTACCGGCTGAGGCGATCGAGGATTGCGGCGGCCGGCTCCCCGTCGATAGAGACAAGCTCGTAACCGATTGCAATGGGGTACGCAGCAGGTGGCAGGCGGCCCAGATCGACTGTATCGACCAGCAGCTTCCCATCATACAGATCTACGCCGAAGTTCAGGTTAGCTACGAAGTTGGATGGATTGTAGTACGCGTCGTGCGCATCGTCGAGCTGCGCCACCCACCCAGACATCACGTCGTAGAACTCAATGTCGTTCTTAGTCGCCCGAACACGTTCCACCCATCGTTGGTTGTCCAGAAGATCCAGACGAAAAGCCGACTGCTTCCACTCACGAGGCCCGTAGTTCTTTATGAAAACCGAAACAAGGTGGTCAAACTCCGAAAGCTTCTGATGAGTTGTTAATTGAGAAAATGCCGTGGCAGACACCACGAGAGACACCGCTAGTACGCGAAGGTGCATGAAAATCCTGAGTTGTAGGACAGAAGAAGCATACATTACATTCCCGCCCCTTACAAGACAAACCATGCCCCCGCTCAGCGTCTCGGCGCGCGTGTACGCCTGCGAACGCGGAACCTCCAATCCTTTCTGCAACTTGAGTGGTAAAATTGACGTCAGGATAGCCAGCGAGAAAATGTCGGCAATCAAACGATTTCTGCTTTGGGACTGGGGACGTGCTACCTGGCAGTACGACATCATGGTCGCCGCAATTCTCGCGTTCATCTTTCTGACACCGAAGGACTTCTTTCGTGACCAGCCGCGTGCGAGCGACATCGTGCGCCTTCCTGCGGAGCACGGAGCCCAGGTCTTCTTTCTGGAACCCGAATTGCTGAATGGCACCTTGGAGGCGCAACGCGGATCGGAAGCCAGTCGGCTCCTGCGCGGGCGAGATGGCGTTCGGAACGGCGTGACACGAGTCGAGCCGGTCTTCGGCAGCGAGGGTGAAATCAAAGGTTTCATGGCTTTCGTGAAGCCCTGACAGGTGATCCAAATGCGTCAACTCATATTTTTCGCTGCCCTCGGTGTGTGCACCGGGTTTGCGGCAACCGCTGATGAAATTCTGCTCAAGCTTGACCAGGCTGCACCGAAATTTACCGGAATGTCTGCCGACCTTCAGCGGGTGACCTATACCAAAGTGCTCGATGAGAAGGCGACGGAAACTGGCAATATCCTCCTGAGAAAGGCCGGGCGGGATCTTCAGGTCCTGATCTCGCTGGAGAAGCCGGACGTTAAGACGGTCTCGTTTCGCGGCCGAAAGGCAGAGGTCTTCTTCCCCAAGTTGAAGACGGTACAGGAATGGGACCTAGGCAAGCACGGCGACCTCGTAGACCAGTTCCTTCTTGTTGGGTTC
>DASQEG010000652.1:0-7420 GCA_035633775.1 Bryobacteraceae bacterium | reverse complement strand
TTCTCTCAAACGCAATCAAATACCGCAGGGATGGCACGACGCCGGAAGTGCAGGTTTGGGCTGAGCGAGCCGGGGACGAGTGGATCGTGTCCGTTCGGGACAACGGCATCGGCATCGAGCCGGACTATCAAACTCGTGTGTTCGGGCTGTTTAAGCGGCTGCACGGGCACAAGGTCCCCGGAACTGGCATCGGCCTGACGATCTGCCAGAAGATTGTCGAAAAGCACGGGGGTCGCATCTGGGTGGACAGCGAAGGCACCGGACGAGGCAGCACGTTCAGGTTCACTCTCCAGGCGTAGATCTTCACTCCCCTTCACTCAGTGCCCGACCTGGTCGCAGCAACTGAGTGCCATTCAAAAAAGTAGCCGGCGGTACTCGGCTCGCGCAGAGACCGCCGGCTTTCCAAGGGGGGCCAAACTCAGGGTTGCAGGGGAACGGAGCTTAACGGGCGGGTATGCGTACTTCGGCGAGGCTGCCATCGGTGCGCCGTGCAAGAATGCGCCCGCTGATACTGGAACCTGTCCGTGCGTATGCGGGATAAACCGCCTTCAGAGCACAAACCTCACCGGCGCAATCGAAAGACAGGGAAGCAGTGTGCTGTTCACTAGCCTTGCGGGACACCGCCGCAGGGGCGAGCAGCAGGACACTCTTGTTGCTCTCCACATTCTTCAACGAGTACATGACCGTTGAGCTCGAGGTCGGTAGCTGGGACACCTGGTACGTGCCCGGGCGCATGCTACCGGCGGGCGTCGTGAAGTTGAACGGAATTTCAGCCGTCATCGCGGACTGGGCGAGTGCGACGGCTGCGTTGGTGACCACAAACAGGGCGGCTGCGGCGAGCCGGTTATAGATCTTCGACATTTTGGTCTTCCTTCGCACTCAGAAGTTCGAGGAATTTCTTTCTTCGACTTGTTCCTAAGTGACGCCGGTCTTAAGGCACGACTCGGGCCACAGTGCGATGCAGATGTAAGCTGCTGATTCTTCGTTGAGTGCGAAGGCTGATAGACGCGCGCTTAACCCTGGTGTTCAGGTTTCCTTCGCCGAACGGTTAACGCGGGCTGTTAAACTGGTCCGGAATTCTGCCCAGTTCATCCGTCTTTGTTTTTTACGCGTGATTCCGATCTGGAACGGATCTCATGACAGCGCAAATCATCGTTCTCAACGGCCCGCTCTCCGGTACCCGTTTCGACCTTACGTCCGGCGATACCGACATGGGACGGTCCCCTACGGCTGCCATTCACCTGCCGGAACCTGCTGCCGCGTGGCGGCACTGTATCGTACATTGCGGCGAGGACGGGCTGAGACTGCGCGACCTTAATACAGCCGGCGGCACTTATGTTAACGGCATGCGCGTGGAGGTGCACGAACTCGAGGACGGCGACCAGATCAGCATCGGCGATACCGTGCTGGCGTTCCGTGCTGCCCCGATTGCGCTTGACATCCCGATATCGCCGCGAGTCACGCTGCTGCGTGCATGCACGCTGCTGTTCCTGTTCCGCGGACTTGCAACCAGCGCGAGTGATGCCCAGAGCGATCTGCTCGAGGCACATGTGCGCAGTCTGATTGCGGAGCTCGCGCCCGGCGAAGAGATCGGTGCTGTCATCGCCAGTTCCGAAGATGACCTGCGGCAAGTGATCTCTGAACGCGAGTCCGAGGCCACCGCGCTTCCGACGTCGGCCGAACGCCCTGCTGCGCTGCGCAGCGGCCTCCACCGCCTCCTGGTTCGGAGCATGGCCGAAGGTCCGGTCATCGATCAAGAAAGGAATACCGTCGCGGTGCCGGTGTACGCCGCTGGGGTTCCCCGCGGGCTGATAGCAGCGCGCTTCCGCTCGGAGCATTCGGCCGAACTCGACGATCATCTGGAGGTGCTGAGCGCGATCTCCACCCTTGCCGCTGTCGCGCTCGAGAATGTGCGCGAGGTGCAGGCGCTGCGCAGCGAGAATGCCCGGCTGCAGGAGCGGCTGACTGCCGACACATTAGGCGTCGTGGGAAAAAGCGCTGCAATGCTCCGGATATTGCATCTCGTCGAGCGCGTGGCGGCACAGGACACAACCGTGCTCATCCTTGGTGAGAGCGGTACGGGTAAAGAGCTGATCGCACGCGCCCTTCATCAGGGCAGTCCACGCCGTCACAAGCCCTTCATGGCGATCAACTGCGCCGCGCTCACCGAGACTCTGCTGGAAAGCGAGCTCTTCGGACATGAGAAAGGGGCGTTCACAGGTGCCGTGGCGCAAAAGAAAGGGAAGCTCGAGGTGGCCGAGGGTGGCACAGTGTTCCTTGACGAGATCGGGGAACTGGCGCCGGCGCTGCAGGCCAAGCTCTTGCGCGTGCTGCAGCAGCGGGAGTTTGAGCGTGTGGGCGGCACGCGTACGATGCCCCTCGATGTACGGATCGTAGCGGCCACAAACAGGGATCTTTCGACTGAAGTGAAGAGGGGCGGCTTCCGCGAAGACCTGTTCCACCGGCTGAACGTGGTCGCTCTCCGGATGCCTCCCCTCCGCGAACGACCCGAAGACATCCCGCTGCTGGCCGAACATTTCCTGCGCAAATCAGCGGTTCGCATGGGTCGTGTGATGGCCGGAATTACACCAGAAGCCGAACGCCTGCTGATTCGCTATCGCTGGCCGGGAAATGTCCGCGAGCTGGAAAACGCGATGGAACGCGGAGTGGTCCTCAGCGATACCGAATGGCTCACGGACGAAGACCTGCCCGAATCGCTAACCGGTTCTGTACCGGAGCTCCCGGTGATCGCTCAGCCAGGCTCCTACACAACAATGATGGGTGATGCTCGAAGAGACGCCGTCCTGCGAGCTTGGGAAGAAGCAGGCGGCGACTACAAGCAGGCGGCGGCGCTGCTCGGGATTCACCCGAATTCGCTGCTCCGGCTGATCCGGAAACACGGCCTTAGGGATACGCTGCGCCGGGGCGTTGCCTCAGCATGACGCCTGCCGTTCCCGTGCTCCGGCCCCGCGTGATCCTCCTCGTGGGCCTGCCGGGCGCAGGAAAGAGTACGTGGGCGCGCATGCACGGGCTTGCGGTGCTCTCGTCGGATGACGTTCGATTTCTTCTAACCGACGACCCCGCCGATCAGACGGTCCATGGACAGGTGTTCGGGACGCTCCGCTATCTGTTGCGCCGCCGGCTGGAGTTGAGGCGCCCGGTCAACTATGTCGATGCCACCAACATCACGCGTCGCGAGAGAAGGGCCTGGGTCAAGCTGGCTCAGTTCCATGACGCGGATGCGGAGGCAGTCTTCTTCGATACGCCAGTCGAGCTCTGCAAGCAGCGAAACCGGGGGCGTAAGCGTGTCGTACCGGAATGGGCTATCGATATGCTTGCCTCGCGACTCGTCCGCCCGTCGCTCGACGAGGGGTTCGTTGCTGTAACCACAATCTCAACGAAGCCCTTGTCTTGAAATGGAAAGGGCCGCACAGCGGTTTGCCGGCGGCCCTTCCTGAACCTACTGCGGGAATCGATCAGTCGCCGAAGCTTCCGACCTCTTCCTGTGTCTCAGCCTTCTTCTTCGGAGCGGCGGCAGGCGTGATGGTGCTCAGGGGTACGAAGCCGGGCTCGGGCTCTTTCTCACCGAGGATGTGCTTCCGATAGAGCTTCTCCATCTCGCGGTCGTAGGCAGCCTGCTCGGCGGGAGTGCGCCCGGTGGCGAGCTTTGCGTCGCGCGCCCGAATCTTCTCTTCACGTGCGGTCTTGGCAATGCCGAGCTCATCCAGGTCTTTCTGACGGCCCTTTTCGACGTCCGCCAGATTCAGCACCAGCTTGTGTGACGTGTCAGTCAGGTTGACCTTCTTGCCGCCGGCAATGATCTCGTGCTTGCCCTTCTCGGCGTACCACTTGGTCAGAGTGGCCGTCATGTGCATCTTCTCAACGATGTTGCGCCAGCCCACACCGGTGTTGTAGGCGCAGAAGCTGATCTCGCCTTCCTGGGTGGCGTACGGGATGATGCACTGCTCAGTGCGGCGGAAATCGTAGTTGAAGAGATCCTGGAACCACATGCCCGCGATGAAAAGGAAATTCCAGCGATCTGAACGACGACGCTCGATGTCTTCCATCGTGCGGGTGCCGCCGACTTTGCCGTAATTCCGGCCGGTTGCGTTGAAGCTCTTGTCGAACTTCTTCAGCAGGTCGGACAGCTTGAAGTGCGTGGGCGACTCGAAAGGATCGTAGTTGCGCATGGTCGCAAGCGCCATGCCAACAACGGACAGGAAACGGCCGCGCGCTGCGTCATTGATCTTCGCGACGTCTTTGGCGAGCTGCTCGCCGTTCAGGAACTGCGTGACAGGCTTTGCTTCCTTGGTCTGCTTGTCAATCATGACGGCGAAGCCGATGCCGCAGTTCGGGTGGCAGCCGCAGGACAACTGACCCCAATCCGCGGCAGGCCCGTGAATCAGGTCCGCCCAGTCGGAGAAGGTGCTCATGAACGAGATCGGGAACCAGTCGCGGGACGGCTCGCCGAGGCCCGTCTGGTTCTTTACGTCATGAGCGAGGTGCGACAGGGTGTACCGCTGCGCCTTGCGGCGCTCCTCGGTGATCTCCTCGTCACGGCCCGTGAACGAAACCGGCTGGAAGCTGAGGAACGAGATGATCTTCGGGTTGTCGAGCGCGAAGCGGACCACCGCTCCGACCTGCTCGTTGTTGATTCCGTTGATGATCGTGATAACCGGGACAATCTCCACGCCGGCGTTGTGCAGGTTATGGATTGCCTTCAGTTTCACGTCGAACAGATTGCCGATGGCGCGATGGCTGTTCGGTTCGTTGCCGATGCCGTCGAACTGAAGGTAGGCGTACCGCAGACCAGCTGCCGCAGCCTCTTTCGCGAACTCGGGCTTCTTCGCGAACTCAATGCCGTTCGTAGCAGCCTGAACGCTGTTGTAACCAACCTTCACCGAATAGCGAACCGCATCCAGGAAGTAAGGCGAGAGAGTCGGCTCGCCGCCCGAGAACTGCACGGACATCTGGCGGCGCGGCTTGATGGTCAGCGCGGTGTCGAGAAGCGTCTTGATGTCTTCCCAGGTCAGCTCATGTACGAACCCCACCTGGTTGGCATCCATGAAGCACGGATCGCACATCATGTTGCAGCGGTTCGTAAGATCGATGGTCAGCACCGACCCTCGCCCGTGCTTTACCGTGCTCGATCCGTGATGGTGGAGGTGTTCATCGTTGTGGGCCCGGATGTCGCGGCCCGGGAAAGTCCGCTCGAGGTGGGCGAAGAACTTGGTGTCGATCGCCATTACGTCCTCGAAGTGCCCGTGCTTCGGACAGTCCTTCACCATCAGGATCTGGCCATCGCGTTCAATCACTTCGGCCTTGATCTCGCCGACCTTTTCCGTCATGAGGATCTCGACTGGCACTTTGCCGTCGATGATCTGCTGGCGGATCTCAGGCACGCACTTCGGGCACAGCGAGTCAGTGTCCCGAGGCCAGCCGAGAGTCGGTTTGGACTTTTCCCAAGACTTGAGCAGCGGCTTGTCCGACCACTTCGGGGTAAACGAAGCGTTCGGATTGATGCTGTTCAGCTTCTCGAAAACCTGCCACGCGGCATTTGCCGCGACCGTCACGGCCTTCTCGGCATACTTAATCGGCTTGTGCATCCTGTAAATTCAATCCTTTGATGGCGTTTCGCCCATTATGGGCAACAGCCAGTGGCGCACACCACGGCCATTTACGATCTCCCCGAAGTTTCGCACGTGGCAACTGGAGAGAATACATTTACCCGTTCAACGGCAGAAATCTGAGGTCGATTGGGGCTATAAGGGCCCGGAAGCGGCTCAGGGGAAATCCGATGACTGTTAGGGACAACACAGTGTAACGGGCGAACGTGTCTCAAGGTTGACGCCGCGAGCGTCGGAGGACGTATGAAGATCCTGATTATCAGTGCGATAGCTTCCGCAGTCTCCCTGATTGCGCAAACCGGCACACAGACTGTCTCCGGTGTCTTGTTGGACGCAGGTTGTCCGGCTCTCGCATCGGGGGCAACAGGCTCGGAGGACAGCAGCATGCCGAGAAAGACGACTGCGGGTCCAAGCCACGCATCGGCTACAGGCACGACAGGAGCCGCAACCGAGACAGCGGTTTCGACGCGCTCGGCGGAAGGCGTGGCACGCGCGGAGGCAAACGAGGTCACCCATGCGGGCCGGCAGACCGCCACTTCTGGTCTGAACAATCAGCCGGGCGTAGGCAGCTCCTCTGGCGCAACCACTGCTTCAGCGGCCGGCACTACGGGCTCAGCGCCTGCTCCGGTGGCGGGAACGACTCCAGGTACAGGACCGGTCGCACCCCAGTCTGCCGGACGCGGCCGCAGCGCCGACGCAGCGGCGGAACGATACGCCGACTGTGGGGCCAAATCCAGCACGACGGCGTTCGCCATTCACAGCAGCGACGGTACCATCTACCGGCTCGACGATGCAGGCAATGCCATGGTGCGCCGTCAGGCAGGCAAGGGCGGCTTTGACGGAAAAGTCGAGGTAAGCGCCGTCGGCAGCACTCGTGGCGACCGCTTCTCGATTAAGTCGGTCCAGCGCAGCCGTGCTTCTCACCCGTAGGCGCCGGCCGCTTCGATACCATAGTGGCTTGATGAACAGACGTGACTTCCTGCAGTCTTCCGCCGCTGCCGTAGCCCCGCTGGCGGTGAGCGCTTCCGCGCTGGGCCAGACAGGCCGGCCTTCCGCGTCGAATCGTGTCAACCTGGCTGTGATCGGCACGGGCAACCAGGGGATCGGAGATCTTCGGGGATTCCTGCGGGACGAGCGCGTTCAGGTCGTAGCAGTCTGTGATGTAAATAAGATGAGCCCGGGCTATTGGGACGGTGGTATGGGCGGTCGCGACGTGGCACGCAGTTTCGTCGAGTGGCATTATGGCCGGGACAGGCGCTCGGGTTCCTATAAGGGCTGCGACACCTACAGCGACTTCCGTGAGGTTCTTCGCCGCAAGGATGTCGATGCTGTGTTGATTGCCTTGCCCGATCATTGGCACTCGATTCCCGCCATCCTCGCTGCGAAGGCAGGTAAAGACATCTACGGGGAGAAGCCGCTCTCGCTCACGGTCGCAGAAGGCCGCGCGATGAGCAATGCTGTCAAGCAGAACAAGCGTGTGTTCCAGACCGGCAGTCAGCAGCGGTCAAACGCGCGTTTTCGCAAGGCATGTGAACTGGTTCGCAACGGCCGCATCGGAAAGTTGCACACCGTCACCTGTGGTTTGCCCGGCGGCACGCCCGACTTCTCGAAAGTTGCGCATCGCACGGAACCCGAGCCGGTACCCGAAGGTTTCGATTACGAGATGTGGCTCGGCCCAGCGCCGCAGGCGCCGTATGCTCCCGCGCGTTGTCACGTCAACTACCGCTGGGTTTTCGACTACTCAGGCGGGCAAATCACGGACTGGGGAGGCCATCATCCGGATATCGCACAGT